>DASWDL010000231.1:0-19202 GCA_036395315.1 Nitrososphaeraceae archaeon | reverse complement strand
GAAACCCCATTGGAAATAACACGTTGTACCCCTTCATTCTCATATATCGAGCATGTACATCTGCTAGAGTGTATGTTCGTCCGTGACCCACGTGCTGAGGAGAATTAGGGTATGGATAAGCAACTGTAATAAAATATTTTTCTTTGGAAAAATCCACCTCCGATTCAAATATCTTATTTTTATTCCATAAATTTCGCCATTTTTGCTCTATAGAGCTTAGATCAAGATTTACTTTATCTTGATGGCGGTTTTCTGACATCTCAACCATTTTTTTTCTTGGTACACAAATTAATTATCGTCTTTTCTATATTCTTGATACACTCGTCTATTTTTTCAAAGTGTTTTCCTCCGCCCTGACCGAATCTGTCATTCCCACCACCAGAACCGCCAAGCTGGCCTGATATTTCTTTAGCAATTTTTCCCGCTGATAATATTTTTTGAGCTCGGGACCCAACGAAGACAATAACCCTTATACCCTTCCCGTCTAATACTAGACTGACAAAGACAAGCGTAGGATCTTTTTCTATACTTCTTTCTCCTATAGCAATTGAGTATTCTTCTCCAAGCCCTTCATCTTTATAACTATAAGTCTTAACACCTGTAGACAAAACTTTTGCGGATTGCAAAATATTTTCTGAAATTAGGTCAGAGGTTTTTTTTAGCAATAAACGAAAAGTTCTTTTCGCTGCTTCTTGATCCGCCATTACTTTTTCCAGGGACTCGATTACCTTTTCTTTACTGGACCCCAGTATCACGGCAATGGCGTTTAGATTTGCTTCATGTTTTTCGACATGTCTAACTGCACTATCTCCAACCACGAATTCTATTCTCACAACACCATCTTGGATCCTTTCTGATTTTGTTATTTTTATGAGTCCTATTTCACCAGTGGTTCTAACATGGGTGCCCCCGCAAGCTTCGATATCCCATCCTTCAATATTCACTATCCTAACACTGCTTGAAGGTACTGCACCCCCCTGATAAATTCTGAAGGAGTACTTTTGTTCGGCTTCTCCTCTATCATAAATCTTTATCGTAAGTGGAAGATTCCTCCTTACGATATCGTTAGCTGTCTTCTCGATTCGCTCTATTTCTTCCCTATTTAATGCTGAGTGGTGTGTTATGTCTAACCTCGCATAATTTTCCTCCTTGAATGCAGAATTCTGCCACACCCATGACCCTAGATTTGTTCTGGCTGAGCTATTAAGTATATGGGTCGCACTATGATGCCTTGTAATTGAGTTTCTTCGATGATCGTAGACAATTCCTCTAACTTGTTTTCCTTCTACAAATATTTCCTTATTAAAAGGAAATTCTAGCTTGTGTATAACGACATCAATATGTTTCTCAACATCAGTAACTTTGACTCCTTCTATTTCACCAAAATCTGGTTCCTGACCGCCTCCTCTAGGATAAAAAGCAGTCTGATCGAGCACAAGATAATTATTGTTTATCACTTTAAGGATTCTGGCACTAAATTCTCTTATAGATTCGTCTTCATAATATAGAAGCTTCGTTGGCTGTAAATGTTCAACAGATTCGTATTTCTTAGACCCTTGGACAGTTCTTTGAGAGCTATGCAATTCTGCTAATTTACTGTAAAAAGATGATGGAATACTATCGATAATGCCGGCGTCCAAAAGGAAATCTGGTGTTATTCCATCGGATTCATACATCCTTATGAGATCTTCAGTAGTAATCGCCTTCCTACTCTTGACGAGAGATTTTGCAATAGAATCCATACGTTCACGTGAACCAACGTACCTACCCGACTCTATCCCAATGATAGTTCTGATATCGTCCTGGTGTTCCTGCAATTCAGGATACATGGACTTTAAGTAATCTATTTGCATATCCACTATATCTTCTAGTCTAATATCCCATTTTAGACGGTCCAATATCGAAAGGACTCTCCTGAGAATCACCCGAAGATTGTAACCTCCTCCAACATTGGACGGAAGGGACCCATCTGAGATTGCAAAAAGTAAAGAGCGCGTATGATCTGCTATTGTATAAATTGCTTCATAAGGGAATATTATCTGCCTTAACTTCTCGAACGAAATGTCTAGCTCCTTTGCTAGAGTTATCTGAAGAGACTTTAAATCATGCTCAAAATTCAAATATTTAGAAGATAGGATGCCAAAATAACTTGATAAGAACTGTGAATTATCCTCGACGCTGACAGAATCCGCTATTTCCTTTATCACATCACCAAATGTGCAGTCATAACTTGTAGGAGTTCCCATAGTAATCCAAGAGAGTCTTTCAAGTCCCGCCCCCATATCTATTATTTTGTTACTCATAATGCGGTAGTTGTTTTCGTTACCTTCAAATTCAGTGAAAACTGCATTTCCCAGCTCGAGCCCTCTAACGTAGTACTCTAAAGAACATCCAAATGAACCTGCCCCCATCCATACATCCTCAACAAAAGTGATCTCATCAGATTTTATCCCCAGTACGTTAGTAAGCATTCCATAGTCAAGCTCTATGCATTTATCCTTCCAGTATCCCCCGGGAGCATCTGCATCGCACGTTTGGCCTATCATGCAAAAGCCAGTATAGTGTCTTCCTGTCACTCCGACGTTCTCTATGTCATTAAACCTTAAGCACATCTGTGGAACGACGAGAGGATTTGCTGGCAATTCGAATACAATCTTTCCCTTCATAACTCTTTGAAAATCAACGATTGAAGCAATTGTAAAATAAAGATCATCGCGCCATCTACAAACTACAGGGTACCGCCGAGTGATTGTGTGTCCATTAGCTCCAAAGTATTGTTTAAGTTCATTCCATGTATTGATAAAATCCAACCTCTTTGAGGTAGGAGGATTGCCAATAAAGCTATAATTTTCGTGGTCAGGACAAGAATTTTTATCAATAACGGACCAGAAAAATTTTTGACACAGATTACAACGCTGCCTCCTGAATCCTTTATTTTTGAATAAGGATACTCGATAGTATCTATCTGGATCTGCAGAAAACAGATTAGTTAAATCTTGCTTTTGCAATTATTAACAACCTGTGGATTTCTCTATTAATGCTTTTGTGACCTTTAGAGCTTTGACCAAAATTGGAATGATGACGGTGTAACTTACGATAAAAGTAGCTCCAAATTACACTAGCTCCATGACATCTCAATTAAATGGGATATCCAGTATTTGAGGTAATTGGGAGTCAGTTAAAGCGCTTAACTGATTTAATCATAATACTTGTATTTCGGTCAGATCAAGTCTGCCAACTTTTATTTAATTCGTCTTTTTGAATAATACAAGTAATCGCATTAACATGCACATTTTGGAGGACTCTATCTATCGACTAAATGTTTGTGAACTACCAACTTTGAATAGCTTAACTCTTAGTTCTGAACGAAATGCTCGCGTTAAATTAAACCTCCTTGTCTCCTTTTTGCAAAGGCCTACTGATCCGAAAGTCAGGGTCATTTTATAGGTAAGAATTTTTCTAAATCTGCATTGGACAGATTCTTGTGGATTAGTTCACCTATATTTAGAGGTCTGTCTTTAATTCTTATTTTATCAATAAACGTGGCAGTATCGCCGCTACTCGGACCATATTCAGTTTTAACTTCTAGGTTGTATATCCCCGGTGGTACGTTAAGGCTCCAAGAAGTTGCATCTTGTCGCTGAAGATACACAGGAAGGTTACTCTTATCGTACAAGGTTATTCCAGTGGGTACCAAAGTGACTCCTGGCTCTGAGGATGCAATTGTTAATGGTAATCCTTTCTGCAAAGTTAATGCGAAACGTTTGGGATAGGTAGATCCATGAATATCTATTTGTTCACCGATCCTGCTATATGATTTAAGCACCATTTCATGTTGGAGTCCTGTATCATTTTGTATTACTACGGCCCTCAACAAATGGGGACTTGCAGTGGTCGTACGTCCACTAGGATCCTGTAGAAGATTCAAAATGCTTGGGGACGGTGGTTGATCATTCTCTGAAGTTTTACTACTCTCTATTGGCTTATCCACGATACTGCTATCTTTCCTCACATCATTCACAGTGATATGGATTTTTTTACTATTTTGTGCGCCATTTTGGTCAGCTACGGTTAACTTGAATATCATATTTGTCTCATGGGTAACTTGTGGAGCGACAAATTGAATACTAACCGCATTTGTATTAGCAATGGTGACTAATGGTCCGCTTACTTGTTCCCATTTGTAAATAAGTGAATCGTTATCTGAGTCAGTACTATTGGACCCATCTAAAATTACAATGTTACCTTCAGCAACTTGTTGATCTATTCCCGGGACCGCTACAGGAGCTTGGTTAGCAGCTTGGTTAGCAGCTTGGTTAGCAGCTGCTTTGACATCAATAGTTACGGTAGCAATATTACTTTCAGATCCTTTGTCATCAGTTGCCTTGAAAGTGAAGCTATCCTGTCCTACGTAATCTTTGTTTGGTTTATACGTTACGGTACCTTGGCTAGCATCAAAATTACTTAGATCACCATTTGCTGGCTGTGATTCCAACGCAAATTGTATAGGATTACCTTCACCGTCTGTTGCCACCAGAGTGATATCGAGGAGTTTATTTTTATCAGTTGAAAGACTTTGATCTTCAGACACAGGAGCTTGGTTAGCAGCTGCTTTGACATCAATAGTTACGGTAGCAATATTACTTTCAGATCCTTTGTCATCAGTTGCCTTGAAAGTGAAGCTATCCTGTCCTACGTAATCTTTGTTTGGTTTATACGTTAGATGAGGTATTTTTCCAGTAAGGATACCGTTCGCTGGATCAGTTTCTATGGAATATTTGAGATTTCCGCCGGTTGTACCTGAACCATTTAGGTTAATAGTTTTCAACGTATTCTGTAATAGGGTAACATCAGCATTCTCAACGTTAGGGGTCTTTAAGGCTTTAGAGATACCTGATTTTGTTATTGAAAATTGGTCAAGAATGGAACCATCATTGGCAATGAATTGTGCATCCATTGTCTTTCCGTCATCGCTGAAATAAATATTTAAGAATCCAAATTTGGAATCCTGTTGGCTAACGATAAATGCTTCTTTCCCTGCTAGTGAATGAAGGTTGATCCCCCCCGTTCCAACAACGGCAAAAATTGAGCCCTTCGGATCTATGTAATTATTCTTATTGTAGGAGGTTATGATTGGCTTGGACGGATAATTCTTATTATAAAATAAAGGATAGGATCGTTGGTAATTGTGTACGTGCCCCTCTAGAACAAGGTCGACATGGTATTGATCAAAAAGCGGGTGATAAATATCCCTAATTGAACTAGCAGCCTTGCAAGAGGAACAGGAGTTTGGGGACGTATATGCCGGTTCGTGAAAAGTGACAACTATCCAATGAATACTTGGATTACCTGAAGCAAGTTGGAGATCATTTTTTACAAAGTTGTATTGAGAGGACCCTTGAGCATAATTTTGCTCTGAATTCATTGTTATAACATGAATATCTTGGTAGTCAAATGAATAATATTGCTTCGATAAACCAAAATGACTTAAATAACCACTATTATCTTCCGAAGTCTGGTCCTCATGATTTCCTATAGCGACTCTTGTGATACTGTCAATCGGATCTATAATATTGAGCCAACACGTTGCAGTACTTGAATATGAATAGTCGCCCAGCGCTAGAACCAATTCTGGGTTACTTTTAGCTATGTTGTCTTTTGTAGACTGGGTGTTAGCATTACATCCCCAATCTCCAACTGACGCTAAATTAAGTCCTTTTTTATTATATCTCCCATCTTGAGCACCCGCTCCACTTCCTTCAGACCCTCCGCCAGTCGGAGAGGTAACATGATTTACTGTGACAGTTACTGAATCAGTCGAACTTAGTCCATGGGCATCCGCAACTGTTAAATCAAATTTCAAATTTGTATTCTTAGCTACTGCTGGGGCAGTGAATTCAGGTTTTGGGGAGTGGGATCTGCTAAGCTCTGCCGAAGGCCCACTAGTTTGTTTCCATACGTAAGAAACGTCTTCACCATAGAGACCTTTGCTACTGCTTCCATCCAGTTGAACCACACTTCCCTCGTTAATTTTGATAGGTTTTCCGGCATTAGCGATAGGCGGCGGGCATCCAATTCGTTCCCTAAGAGTTAAGATTAAATCTATTAAGGGAAATTTCTCACTAAAATCTTTCTTTAATGTGATATCTTTTATTGCGTGTAGAATAGATTCAATATTGTCGCAGATTCTTATGTCCTTAATAGTATCATCATCCACGTTCAGTTGGTCAGAAATTTTTGCTAGGGGTGATAGCATACTGGTTTTGAGATTTGGAGACAAAGAAAGCTCTTCGACCGCCATAATAATATCACGGATGCTTTCATTAACGGTGAGTACATACCAACTAAAATTGGCAGGTAAGGGATCCTTATTACCAGAACTATCTAAAGCTCTGACTAGAATACTGTGAAATCCCGACGCGATATCAGTGTAGGTACATCTACCATTATTGATTGTACTTTTATCGCCGGTAGGAATCCACCCTTGACCATCGAGCTTACACTCGAAATGGTCTATTCCAACATTATCGGATCCCGATAACTTAAAACCGATCTTATCAGATGAAGTGTTCATGTTTGGACTTAGACTCCCGAGTATTCCAACTCGGGCTGTTTCGATTTCAGTCTCTGGTGGGGTGGTATCATGCACCTTGATATTAAAGGTCGCTGTCCCTATATTCCCAGTCTTATCTACTGCCTTGCATACAACTTTGGTACTTCCAATGGGGAACGTAAAGCCTGAATGGGGAGTGCAAAGAGGAATCAATGATCCATCAAGGTTATCAGTTGAGATAACTTTGTAGGTAACGATGCTGCCTGCTGCACTGGCAGCTTCAATCACCGAATCACTTGGCACTATCAAACTAGGCGGCAAAGTATCTAAAGTTGGAGATTCTTTTTTAGGTTGAGCTAGTACCGTTAAGGGATTGTCATTTAGAGATAAGAGTGTAGAACTAGATAAAATTAGGAGCAAAAACCAAGCGGCAAACCTCAGCAACGAAGACAGCTCAGAAGTATTGTATATAAGACCTTAGGTATTGAATATCATATTCAATTTAATTACCGAAGTCTAAGGAAAGTCATTAGTTGTAAATATTGCGAACAAGAACCTCTATCATTCTACTAGTCTAATCTACCGTAATTTTTGGTTTGGTTCAGTCATAGAAAGCATATTTAAGCTCCCCCAAAACCATCCTCTCGAATTTGACAAATTTCTACCTCGATCGCAACAAGATACAAGCGAACAGAAATAATGTAAAAAGCATCTGAACTAACACTGCCGTTTTAGCTTAAAGGTTAAATTAACCTATCCTGTACAGTCCAAGCTGACAAGGTTTCCAAATTTGGCTAATTTGTTGGAAGAAGACCTAGGTATGTGGAGAAGAACCCACTATTCGGTGGATATTAATCCTTCACTAAGTGAACAGCAAGTCATCATTATGGGATGGATATCATCTGTCCGAGATCATGGTAACATAAAGTTTATCATGATAAATGACAGATTTGGTCATATTCAGATAGCATTAAAGAAGAAAGATTGCCCAAATATTCTTCTGGAAAAATTTGAAAAGTTAAAAGAGCATAGTTCTGTTGCGGTAAAAGGGACGGTGAGATCCGAGGCGAAAGCACCGAACTCGGCTGAAATTGTTCCTCTTGAACTAAAAATACTCTCTTTTGCAAGAAAACCATCTCCATTCCAAATGCAGAGTAGAAAGTCTGTAGGTATAGATACAAGACTTGACTTGAGGGCTCTTGATCTTAGGCGTCCTCTCCTTCAATCGATCTTCAATATAAGATACACAGTTTTGAACTCATGTAGAGAATTCCTAAGAGAGGAAGGATTTATAGAAGTTAATACTCCAAAAATAATTGCAACTGCTACTGAGGGTGGTGCTACACTCTTCCCCATTTTTTACTATGACAGAGAAGCATTCATGGCGCAGAGCCCACAGCTTTACAAAGAACAACTTACTATGGCATTTGAAAATGTGTTTGAAATTGCTCCAATCTTCAGGGCAGAACCATCTCGAACAAATAGACACCTCTCGGAAGCCATCTCTATAGATGTTGAAAGAGCATTTGTAGATTATAATGATATAATGAGCTTACTAGAAGAAATGATAGTGTACGCTATAGATAAAGTAAAAGAAAATGACAAGCTACACCTAAAATACTTAGGATCAACCCTACCTGAAGTGACAATACCGTTTCCACGATATCGATATTCTGAGCTGATAGAAATGATGCAAAATGCCGGCGAATCGGTTGTCTGGGGAGACGATCTGGCTTTTCAGAAATTACAGAGGGTTCAGGATCTAAATGCAAAAAGTTTTTACTTTATCACAAATTGGCCCACAGCAATTAAGCCGTTTTATGTAAAACCAAGTAACAGCCAGCCCAGAGAATGTGAATCTTTTGATTTAATGTACAAGTCACTTGAAGTTTCGTCTGGTAGCACTAGGATTAGGAAAAAAGAAGAATTACTGGACAGGATGAAAAAACAGGGTCTAAATGTTGAAGCTTTTGATTATCATTTGAAAGTATTTGATTATGGTATTCCTCCTCATGCGGGCTTTGGAGTTGGCTTGGAACGTCTAATGATGAGTATTTGCAATGTAGAAAATATTAGGGATGCAACTTTGTATCCTCGAGATATTGATAGATTAACACCCTAGAATATTAAGGAGATTGTTAATTACCTACCTACAGTAGGGTGAGCAAAACGATCACAAAAGATGATTTAAAGCACATGAGCAGGATTTCTCGTTTAGAGTTATCTGATGAAGAAATTGAGAAGTTTCGACAGCAAATAGATGATACCATAAAGTATATTGATGTCCTTGAAGCTTTTGAATCGGAAAACCTCAATGTAGATTTACAAGAACTAGATTTCTCCAATCTTAGAGAAGATGAGATTTTTGACTTTAGTGGCGATCTAATTCCACAATCTGCTCTTACACAGGAACGCCTAGTGAAAGGACCTAAGATGGTTTAAATTGTCAAATTTGGCTAGTCTTAGTGCGACTGAAGCAAGTCAGAGAATTAATCGCGGTAACCTAACAGCTGAAGAATATGTATGGTCTTTCATAGAAAGGATTGAGAGACTGGAGCCAAAGTTACACTCATTCATCACGTTTAACAGGGAAAATGCATTGGCCGATGCCCATAGAATAGATCAAAAGATCCGCAGCGGACAAGAAGTGGGACCACTTGCCGGAATAACCGTCGGCATTAAAGACAACATAAGTACCAACGGATTAAAGACAACTTGTGCATCCAAAATGCTTGAAAACTATATTCCACCGTTTAATGCAACAGTTGTAGAACGACTGAAAAAAAATGGTGCAATAGTAATAGGAAAATTGAATATGGACGAGTTCGGCATGGGATCTTCAACTGAATACAGCATGTACGGGGCGACCCATAATCCTTGGAATACGGATTATGTACCCGGGGGTTCATCTGGCGGCAGCGGCGCTGCGGTTAGTTCTTGTGAATGTTGTGCATCTCTAGGCTCAGACACCGGTGGTTCTATAAGGTGTCCTGCGAGCTTTTGTTCTGTAGTAGGTCTTAAGCCCACATATGGACGGGTCAGCAGGTTCGGGCTCGTCTCGTATGCCAATAGTCTAGAACAGATTGGTCCAATTTGTAGGACTGTAGAAGATGTAGTTCTGATAATGAATACAATAGCTGGGAAAGACCAGAGAGATGATACATCTCTATTAGCACCTGATATTCCCTCATTACAAATTAATCCAAATGCAAGGGTTACATCAATCGCAATTGTAAAGGATTTGATGGAAGGGTCTGATCCGGCAGTATCAAAGACTATCTATGATGCTCTTGATAAATTTCAGGATATTGGAATAAAAATTAGCGAGATATCCTTAAAGAGCGTCAATTACGCCCTTCCTTCTTACTACACTTTGGCAACGGCAGAAGCAAGCAGTAATCTTGCTAGATATGATAATATAAGATATGGCTTTTCGTTTCCTAGCGAGGGATATGAATGGAACACATACATTTCCAAGGTGAGAAGTCATTTTGGAGAAGAAGTAAAGAGGAGAATATTGATAGGATCCTACGTTCTCTCTTCAGGTTACTATGGCAAGTATTACCTGAAGGCGCGTCAACTTAGGTCCTTGCTCAGATGCGAACTACTTTCGAACCTAAAGAAGTATGATCTGTTAGCAGGACCTACAATGCCTATACTTCCATTCAAGATTGGAGAGAAAGTGGAAGATCCACTTAAGATGTATCTAATGGACGTCGACACAGTTATTGCAAATCTTGGTGGTATTCCAGCGATTAGTGTTCCTGCAGGATATAGCGATAATCTTCCTATCGGATTGCAGTTAATGGCTGGACCATTTCAAGAACAGAAATTAGTCGATGCCACTTTTATTTTCCAGAATGCAAAAAAACTCTCAATGAGGGCCCCTGTGTAATGACAGATATTTTGATTGGTTTGGAAATACATTGTCAGCTGACATCTTTGAAGAGCAAATTATTCTGCTGTTGTCGAGGGAACTATCGAAATTCAAAGCCCAATTCCAATATCTGTCCTGTTTGTTGTGGTTTCCCTGGTACCCTTCCTCTTCTGAACAAGAAGGCGGTAGAACAATCAGCTATGATTTCGTATTCATTTGAGTGCAAAATACCCGAAAAACTAATGTTTTATCGTAAGAATTATTTCTATCCCGATTTGCCAAAAAATTTCCAAATTACCCAATATAACGTGTACGGATTAACAAGTATCGGCAGTCAGGGACGAATTAAGGTAAACGATTCCCGATTCATAAAAATTAGACGAGTCCAGTTAGAAGAAGATCCGGGAAGAATCTTATATGCACCTAGCTATACTTATACAAACAATAATGCACTAATTGATTATAATAGAGCAGGCGTTTCCCTTGTGGAGATAGTTACAGAACCAGATTTTACTAGCCCTCAGGAAGTAAGATACTTTTTAAATAAATTCTCATCACTATTAGAACATATCGGCGTATGTGATACGACATTGGAAGGAGCTGTTAGATGTGATGTAAATGTTTCCCTAAAAGGAGGAAACAGGGTAGAGATAAAAAATGTTAATTCTTTCAAAGAGGTAGAAAAAGCCTTGACTTTTGAAATATCTAGACAAACAAATCTATTAGCACGAAATATTAAAATAAAATCTGAAACCCGGCACTGGGATGAACAAAGGAAGATTACCAAAGTCGCGCGGACAAAAGAAGAGGAACAGGATTATAGGTACTTTCCTGAGCCGGATATTCCCTTAATACAATTGGGGAATGAATTCAGTTCACAAATCAGCAAGTTAATTCCAGAATTGCCAGACCAGAGACGATCCCGCTTCACATCAAACTACAAGCTTTCGGACCATGTATCTAACATTCTTATCAATTCAAAGAAATTAGCAGATTTTTTTGAGTCGTGCGTTAAGATATATGCATCACCTATAGAGATTGCCAATTGGATAGTTAATGATCTAATGGGTCTAATTGGGAGTGAAGAAATTATATTATTAGACTCTATTAAAATTAAACCAAATCACATGGCTGAGCTGGCTAGTCTAGTGGATGAAGGCAAAATTAACAGATCTACTGCTAAGCAAATTCTTACTAAAATGTTCCAAACGGGCGAAACACCTTCCCAATTGCTGAACAAGGAGGACTCATCGCGAATAGATGATGAAAATTTGATCGAGAAGGCAGTAGACCAGGTATTTAAATCTGAAAAAACGGCGGTTAACGACGCTATGTTAAATTCAAGTGCTATAAATTTTTTGGTAGGAAAGGTTATGCAGGTAACCAAGGGAAGGGCCGATCCCAAAATAGTAATGCAGCTAATCAACCTGAAGCTAACCCAATCGAGAGTCTGACATCTAGCTACTGCTCTATTCTCGGCCGAACGCCTTTCCGTATGGTCCTTTACTTAATTTGTCTAGTTGCTGGACAACCATAGGAAGGAATGCACCAACATCAGTTACTATCCCGATTGCTTGGGTTGTCCCCCTATCGAGCAGTTTTGTTACCACAGGTTGACTAATGTCGAGAGCTACTACCTTTACCTTAGCTGGTAGCATGTTTCCTACGGCAATAGAATGAAGCATAGTTGAAAGCATGAGAACCATGTCAGCATCCTTCAAAATCTCTCTATACTGTTTCTGTGCTTCTATTACATCTGTTGTCACATCTGGGAGTGGGCCATCGTCTCTAATAGACCCACAAAGAGCAAACGGTATTTTGCTAATTATACATTCGTACATTATTCCAGACTTCAAGATCTTCTTATTTACCATATTCTTAATGGACCCCGCTTTGAAAACCTCGTTTATTGCCTGCATATGATTGCGGTGACCCCGGACAGCTAGCGTTCCATCTTTAACATTCATTCCTAACGATGTGCCCAAGAGGGCATTTTCAATGTCGTGGACTGCTAACGCATTCCCTGAAAGGAGGCCATCAACGTATCCAAGCCTAATCATGCTTGCTAGCGAGTCACCTGCACCGGAGTGAACTACAACGGGGCCCGCAGTTACTATTATTTTTCCTCCATTCCTTTTAGTGTTATCTATATCTAAAGCAATCTTACGAGCAATTTGGAGGGTGGGACGCTCGCTTGAACTTGAGCTGCTCATGAATTGAAATATGTCCACCCCTTGCCTTGGACGTTCTTCAGGGAGAACTCTCACTCCCCTTTCACCTATTACTATCATGTCGCCTTTACGCACATCCCTTATCATTTTACACTGAGCAGTACGTGAATTGATATCTACTACAATACACTTATCCATCATCATATTTTGGACATCTATCCAATCACTGGAGTAATAAACTTGAGTTGAGTTATTAGTTGTACTGTAAAAATTGGCAGGCATTACCATATCATGATCAGCTTGTTTTAGTATGACTTCTTCCACCATAATTGGTTGCGCGCCTTCAATGTACAACGTTTCTAATATTTGGTCAAGATGCCCTTTATTCTTCCCATGAACTCTTAAACGTGCATAACTGAATTCATTTTTCTTTTTTCCTATCGTAAATTCAAGTACATTAAAGTCACCCGCAAGATCCATTATCTTGTCAAATATTCTTGTAAGGATCATTGAATCAATTAAATGCCCCTTTACTTCAATTACCTGCTCGCATTTTTTGTCCAAAAGAACCATCAACTATTTTACATTCAATAAGACAAAGTCCCATTGATTAAATAGGAAGAGATAATTTTCCAAAGTACTGTTCAATATTCTGCTCATCCTTGATCCTTTTTATTATCTGATTTTTTTTCTCTTCGACGAACCATTGGGCAATAGACTTTGCAATGCCGTTCTTATCGCATAGAGCAATCATGTATCCGTGTTCCTCCTTTACTATAGCAAATAGATTCTCATCACCTACTGGTTCCCATACGTTATCTTTCGTGTCCTTTAAGGCCAAGGCTGGCATTGCGTGACCTGCATACATGTTCAATAGATCCTGTGCCGATTTGACTCTCTTTTCTCCAATCTTTAGGGCGGTAAAGTATTGCATCCTTTCATATCAATTAATTGACGCAGCATTTAAACCTTGCAAGATTTCTGAAATAAGATCCCTCCTTTTGCTGTCTAAAGTGGGATTTGCTGAATCAATCAATTCACGTAATTTTCCTTTGGAATAACCGTAGGTCACGTATTGTCTTGCTTGAAAAATCATTTCTAACTTATCCAAATCGCGGATGAATTTTGATAGGAGAGTTCTTTGATCCACATATTCTGCCCATATATGACTATATTCAATGCAAAGCGGTTTCGGAAGATTTTTCAGGATAGAAATCATAGCCTTTCGTTCCAGCTCTTTTTTGACAGTCGTAGATATTTGACCAGGCATGAAATCGCCTATTATGGACTCGCCTAAATCGTGAAGTATTGCCATCTTAATAGCTCTTTCAGTATTCAAGCCTGTCAAGTCTGAGAAGACCGTAGCCATCATACACAGGGAAAAAGTATGATCGGCAACTGATTCTGGTGAACTTATCCCGGCTTTAAATATCCATCCTGATCTTCTTACGTGTTTTAAACCAAGTACAAGATTGAAGAAAGAAATGAGTTTCCTAACTTGTGGCTTCATTACATGTACATGAAATTAATTGACATATGAATATAACACAAATTTTAAGATTGAAATCCATACAATGATTTTAATCTAATTTGGGCATCATTCCAGAATTTTTATCAAACTGGAACAATCCAGAAAGCTCGAAGAGAACACTTGTGAATCAAACACAATGAGGTCAAACGCGAAAGCTAATACAGTTGTAATTAATGCCATACTGACAGTAATTAAAATTATCAGCAAAACATTCAAAGTTTGTCCCAACAATCATCAATCCTGATGGCTTATCAGATGTGGATTAACGTTTAGATTTCCATGCAATGTCATTAATGTTCTGTCGCTTATTGACTGTTCTTGCTAACACAAATAATAAATCTGATAGTCTGTTAAGGTATGCCACGATCTTCTCGTTTATTGTTTTTGAATTGAAAAGATAGACTAGCGAAACCTCCGCACGTCTTGCTACGCCTCTGCATATATGAAGGATTGAAGATTCCATAGTACCTCCGGGAAGGATAAAATAAGATATCGGTTCTAATTCAGCTTCGAATTTATCTATAGCTCCTTCGACCCTCGTAATCATGTGATTTGCAACCCGAGGGGTTTTTGATTCCTTAGTCGGAGGATAATCAGGATCTGCCAAATCAGAACCGACGATGAACAAGTCATTTTGAACCGAAAAAAGCAGTTTAATGATATCGGTAAAAAGATCCTGGCCCCTTTCTGTAGATAACATAGATATTGCATGACCCACATTAGCATTCAATTCATCTATCTGTCCATATGCTGCAATTCTGGCATCAGACTTTAATACTCTTGAGCCCCCTATAAGACCAGTCTCTCCATTATCCCCTGTCTTGGTGTAAATTTTCATATGATCTCCTTTTATACACGAATCACAATAATCTAAATAAATCTTGGCTAACAACGGGCGTTCGCACTTTGCACGAACAAATCCTTCAAGATAGTTATACTTGAAGAATACTCGGGCAGATCAAAGATGGAAAGTGTGATATCAAGAGTAACTAACAACAATAGAAAAAAGACTCATCTTGCAATAAGATACATCTGTCAAAAGCACTACTAATTTAATCTAATCACTTAATTTAATAAGAATGCACTTCTGTTTTATGCTCTCGCAGATACTTTTTTTTCTTAAATCGTTCATTACATTTTTCACATTTAAATGGCTTCTCAAATTCAAGTAAGAATCTTCTACGTCTCTCTTCAGGAGTCTCCATTATCGCTTTTGTATGGGATTCATTTCCTTCTGCCATTATCGATTTGATGTACCGATCTGTTCATAACTTATTTACCTTAAGGAAGATATTTACTTAAGCTTGTTACCTTATATCAATGAAGATGCGGTGGGAACGGATAAATTAATTTCCTAGTGTCATATACTCGACAAGACAAGATTATATATTATTTACAAATAAGTTTACCTGTGCCGTCGTAGCTCAGCCTGGGAGAGCACTCGACCTTATTTTTGAGGGGTGACGCTGAAGACCGAGCTGTCGTGAGCTCAAATCTCACCGACGGCATACTTTTAACGAAATCATATTATCTTACTACTAATAATGTAAGTTTAGTTGTCAAGTAGTCTCACGAATTTTATCAAGAGGCTGTTTTGCTCTCACAAGGATACATTCTCGTTCAGGAAATACGATAACTTTGATTTTTGTGAGTTAAACCAATGTACTCATTGTGGAAAGGTACTTAGATCGCTGAGAGGGTTTGATGAAGATGAACGTGGGTGATCGCAATTTAGGATAAATCTTCAAGTCCTAATAATCTTCTGGTGGATTGGTGCCATAACTGCTGGGATAGCCTTGGCGATTCCAAAATATTCACACTACCTGGCAGTAGGAACAATTGGTTGGAGTGTAGTTATAGTTACAACAGGGCTAATAGTTTACGAGATTAAAAGAATTAAGCAAGAGGACAAGAAAAGAAATATCTGAAACTATTGGGTAATTTCCTTTCCCCCTTGTTCTTCGATAACTACCAAAGTTACTGTAGACGTGATGCCGGGTACCTTCCTAATTCTATTGGTTATCGTATGATTCATCGCTTCTGTATTGTCAGATTTTACTTTTACAAAGACATCATGGACTCCATAAGTTCCCCGAACTTCCTTAACGTCAGGTAACTTGGCAATTTCGGTGATTATCTTTTCTTCTGACCCGAGAGTACAATTAACGAGGATATATGCTGTAGGCATGAACATACAAAACAATTGCTGTGTATTTTAGTCTTTTCGATGAGTCGTTTTTAAAGCATTTCTATAGAAAGAATCCTCAGCCACTAAGAGGGATCTCCATAAAATTATTACACTGCAGCTCGCCTTTTCATTGCTGGAGGTTCAAATTTTAGCATAAGTTCAGAATTATTAAACTGGTCTAATTTGGTATTCACATAATTTCTTGGTAGCCAGTAGGCATATACGCCATCGGACGACTATTTTGTAAAGTAAAAGTTGCTATATTTATGAACCTATCCTATTCAGTTGATGGAGAAACATCTTCATTCGAAGGACTACCTAGAAGGTCGTTGTCAATCATACTTGTATTGGTTACGCAATATTTATCAACTTGAATTTCTCAGTCAAATTAGAAAATTTAACCAGTTAGTTGTTCCAATAAAACTTTGAAACTATGTATTTTCATGGGCAGTGTTTTGCTCTACAGGATTACATATATATTACATATTTTCTCCGGAACCTTACCCATTATATCTACGCCACAAGCGAATTTAAGTTCTAAATGAATAATGGATATTTGTCAGAATCATATACTCCCCAGCCTTAATGCATTGCAATATCTGAATATTACAATTAAATATGTTGAATTTTAAGTTCATTAGGATCAAGGTATAATGATAAAATTTTCACCTTATTATGGAAATACGAAAACGGAAGATTCGAACTTGTCATTGGCTTATCCCTTCATTGCTCTCGATGATTGCTGAGGACAAGGCTATGAGATTGCCTTTAAAAGATCCCATTCCTTTCTGCGTCGGGTTGAATTTATCATACTCAAAAATCCAACAAGTTTATTATGAGAGACTCAAATCCCTGCTCCAATTATCGAACATAAAAGTTATGCTGGGAGACGGAACATTGACGGATTCTACAACTTTTGATCCAAACACTCTATTTCTGTACTTCACTCAACTTGCCAAATCTCTAAAGGAGTGGAGTAGTTATGGTGTAACCAATTCCAACACAGATGACTTACATAGAATTACCTATCAGCTTTCCACAGAAATCGAAAAATTTGTTATCTCAGTTCACCTTGGCATACAGTATCACGCCCTAAGATATTACAGGATTGATAGAAGAGTATTAGAGATCCAAAAGGAATTACATGATTTGGCAACTAAAAGTAACGACATCAGAAAGGCGATGTCAACAGTTGGTAACGATATGGTTTTAGAAGAATTGGGTAACATGGGATATGCGGATCTAGAATTTGAAGAGCTGTTAGAAAAGTTGCTTTCAGACAAAAGTATCTCATCTCAACTGGAAGACAAGGCAAACAGGCTTGTTAATCAATATCCTGAATTGAAGAATGTGGAAGTTTATCAAAGCGAGCTCCTTTCTGAATTGAATGATTACGTGATGGAAGTATACACCATTGATCCTGTACTCGTAGATTACAATAAATTAATGCAGGGACAAGAGGGTTTTGTTCTTTATATGGACATAGAAACTGTAACTAATAAGAAATCAAAAGAACGGCAATCTTACGTTAATTTCACTAATATCCATTTAGATTCCCAGAATAGAATGAATCGTTCTCTCGCCACATTAGCAGATACTATCGATAGCGTTCAAAATGAGACTCATTGACGGTTAGCGAAAAACTGTTATAACTCGAATTTGAGCAAAAATCATAAGAGTTGGTTATCAGGTTGATTATTATCATTTGAGTAATCAAAGAAAAATACAACATCAAGCAGAAAAAAAATATATGCCTTCCTTAAAAGGGATAGTAGATGCGCGTCAGCGGTTGGACAAAGAAGTTAGGAAAACGCCAATAACGAGTTCGCATACTTTTTCGAAGCTGATAGGTTCCAAAATATTTTTGAAGATAGAATCGTTCCAAAAGACTGGCTCCTTTAAGGTAAGGGGAGCCTGGTCAAAATTGAATAGCTTGACACAGGAAGATTGTAAAAAAGGAGTTATAACAGCATCTGCTGGCAACCATGCACAAGGGGTAGCATTTTCGGCGATGAAGAAGAAGATCCCATGTAAAATTATAATGCCAAAAAGCGCATCCCCCGCTAAGGTTGCAGCGACGAGATCATACGGTGCAGAAGTAATACTCTGTGGAAACACTTATGATGAAACATGGAAGATAGCTAATTCCATTTCGAACAGTTACGGTAATGTCATGATCCACGCATTCGATGATCCTTTAGTCATTTGTGGCCAAGGAACAATTGGCCTGGAACTAATGGAGGATTTACAACACTTTGATAAAGTATATCTCCCAATAGGAGGCGGAGGTCTAGCATCAGGTGTAGCAATTGCAATAAAGACTAAACGACCTAATGTAAAAATTATTGGAGTAGAATCTGATCAATTTCCGTCAATGAAAGAATCGGTAGAGTCTGGTGCCTTAGTTACAACTGGTGGTGGCTTTTCTATTGCAGACGGGATTTCTGTAAAAGCACCGGGAGAACTCACTTCTAAAATTTGCTCAGAATACCTAGATGATATTGTTACTGTGGATGACACCTCTATCGTTGAGGCGATGTTCTTATTAATGGAAAGAGAGAAAATTGTAGTTGAACCAGCAGGTGCGGCGAGTCTTGCATATCTGCTATCACACAAAAACCTAAAGCGTGATGAGACTGCTATATCCATCCTCTCAGGAGGTAATGTGGATATGTATTTGCTAGGTCAAATCGTTGCAAAGGGGCTAATGCATATGGGGCGTATGCTCAAAATATTTATACAGTTGCCTGATAAGCCGGGTGCGTTGAAAACCGTTGTAGATAAGATAGCAGACCTTAGTGTCAATATCGTCGAAGTTAACCACGATCGCTTGAGTTCAAATGTTGCCGCAGGTTCAGCAGGCGTCTACCTCAGTTTAGAAC
>DASWDL010000230.1:0-1887 GCA_036395315.1 Nitrososphaeraceae archaeon | reverse complement strand
CCAACTTTTCTGCAGTAGAAGAATGGCTTGATAGTTTACGCAATACATTGGCTCTCTTAATCTTGACGATTAGTCTCACTGCGTGAGATACTGTGGGCAATTCGATTGCTCCTGCGTCATAGGCGTCCTTGGCATATTTCTGCAAGAATTGGTAGTCCCCAGCAGATAATTTGGTTGACACAATTTTTTCCAATTCTTCTGCCGCCTTGCGTCCCATCTTCAGAAGAAGAAATATATTGATATATTAATATTTCTCAGATATATCGATATTTCTGCCACCTGCTAGTGTTTTCATTTTACTCGATAGAAAATACGCTTACACTATGACTGAGGTAAATCAAACTATCATATAGCATAATACCTAAAGCTGTGCTGCGTCTATTTCGGTAGATGTCAATATCAACTGGAATTTTTGACAGAGGTTGGTACTATTTTTGTAACCCCTGCGGAAATGGCTCATTGATGTAATTAATTTAAAAACTCATAATGTTTTTTAAAGGAATCACAATGTTTGAAGAATGTGACAGTCAATAACTGGGAAATGGTAGCAAAAAATTGGTATTAGGAATAGGGATTATTGAACAGAAGGTAATTGTGGCATGCCGTGGCTAGCCTGATAAAATGGAATGCAATGTTAATGCTAATTCTAGATTAAAAACTTACGAGCCCATCATGCCAGGAATTTTGAGAGGACTTCTATAATCCTTAGTTAAGGTTAACCCTTTATCTGCTGTCACAGTAACTGACTTTAAAGGCGAGTCGTCAGGAGGAGAAAGTATTACCTTGTCTCCCGGTGAGAGAGATGCGAGTTTCTCTAGATGGTGACTGCCGCTCCCGCCATAATTGACAATGATGTTTGTTATTGGCAATTTGCCTGTGTTTGTAATCGTTACTCTAGCTGTACTAAATAGATTTTGACTGTCTTTTATAGGATCAACATCAATTGCATAATCTTTTGCAGTATTCGAGAACGCGGATAATAAAAACAGAATAAGTATGATAGCAGCTGCGGCAGCCATGGATGTAAATAAAAGACCTTGTTTATGGATAGATTTTGTTATCCAAGACATAGAATTAACACTTCAAAGACTTCCTTTCGAAGATGACAAAATCGAAAGGAAACACTATTTAAATAATGATTAACCATGTTAATCATCTCAGCCTAATCCTGGGTTCGTAACAAGAATTTCGCCGTCTTTTGAATCAAAAATTGGTTTGGAAGTTCAAGAATATAGTCTTATATCAGAGTGAAATCAGAAGATAATGGGAAGCTTACGGTTTTAACCAAATGCTTTCTCGACTACTTTCTGAATAATTCTAAAGATTTTTTGATTTAATATTCAATGGGCCAAGCTATTATGGACACCGTGCACGACGAAGCCTAGGCCCACCTAGAAGAATTGCTTTTATAATTGGTTTTTCAGCAAATCTCAGCATGTATGTTTTCATGATGACGAAAGGTCAGGAGCCCTGAATCTTAGAACGTACATAAAATTCAATGCCCGACATCTTCTACATGTTTGGTTAGGTCGTCTTCACTAGAGAAAACTTTGTCACATAAAGGACAATTGTATAGGTGAGGAACATAATCTCCTGTTCGCTCTTTGGTTCGATGTTCTAATCCTTTAGGAGGGATTACCGGCAATGTATAAGGCATAAAAAACTCCTTATGTTCCTTAACATAGTAAGTAAATGGATCAGGCTCTACACTTCTTTCGTAGTTCTCCTTGACTTGGCTTTCCGTTGATTTAAGCCAAAGGACACTTCCGTCCCATCCCTCAACCCTATTGACTGGAATATAGTAATAATGCACATTTACGAATCCCCGCTTTACAACTACAAAATTCTTATTTAATGCATCGATATCGCCAATGTCAACATCATCGA
>DASWDL010000229.1:0-6261 GCA_036395315.1 Nitrososphaeraceae archaeon | reverse complement strand
CCATGATAATTCTTATGATAAGGTTATAACAGAAATTCGTGCAAGTACGTTACAATATTTAGAAATAGACAATACAAATTTAGAAAGACAGATTTCTAACTTGTATGGAAGATAACAATTATACGTTTAGAAATAACAAGTGCTCCCAAACGTTTGTCAAAATGAATAAAGTTCATTCGGTTATTTGGAAAGCCCTGAGGACTTCCTCAGCGTGCCCTGCAGGCTTTACCTTCTTAAATATCTTTAAAATATTACCGTCATTTCCTATCAAGAAAGACGATCTGTCAACACCAACATATTCCCTTCCCATGAATTTTTTGGGGCCATAGACTCCGTAGCTTTTGGCGATATTGTTATTGGGATCGGAAGCCAGACTGTAGGGAATCTTCATTTTGTCTCTAAATTTCTTATGCGACTCTTCATTATCTGGACTGACTCCGATAATCTTTATATCATTTCTTTTAAATTTTATGTAGTGTAAAGTAAAATCATGTGCCTCGTGTGTACACCCGGGCGTAAAATCACGGGGATAAAAATAAACCACCGCTCTACTCTTCCCAATAATGTCAGTAAGTTGACAGGTAGCTCCACTTCCATTAGTGAAGGAAAAATTAGGTGCCTGGTCTCCTTCATTCAGGTTCCTTGTGTATTCTGTCATGCTTATAAGCATGTCCTGAATAAAGACATAAAAAAACCTTACAAATTGGAATCCAGTTGCAAATAGACCGCATAGCCACCGGGGGCTTTAGCAACTAATTCAATCAATAGGGAATTAAAATATTAAAACATAAAATATTGCAAAAAAGCATGGAGATTCGATTATCACTAAAAGTAAATTAGACTCTATTACGTGTAAGGTTGTATTTAATGGAGTATGACATAGTTGTAGTCGGAGGTGGTCCAGCAGGTCTTTCTGCGGCGTATTCCGCTTCAAAAATGGGTGCTAAAACTATAGTGTTGGAAAAAGATGACGGCATAGGACAATTTGTTAGAACTAGCGGTGTGACATGGATAGAAGATATGAAAAGGTTGGGCATCCCAGGCAAATATTACAATCCTATTAAGAACTATAGAATAGTCTGCCCTACTAACGAGGTGACGATTAAAGGAAACAGTGCAAAATCCTGCGTACTGGATGTCCGAACCTCATATCAATATTTGGCGTCCCTTGCAGCTGCGTCAGGCTCGGAAATAATGGTTAAAAGTCAAGTGCGGGACGTGATAATGAATCCATCCGGTCGGGTGTCTGGTGTCAAGGTCATGACTCCAAGAGGTGAATTTGAATTTTTTTCAAAACTCGTAATCGATGCTAGCGGATTTAGCAGCACGGTCGCGAGAAGGGCAGGGCTTGTTACCGAGTGGAAAAGGTATGGAATTGGAGCGGAATACGAGTGTTTTTGTGAAGGGTTAGATCCACAAACCTGGGTATTAATGGTTGGTAGTGAATATTCTACGGCAGGATATTCATGGCTATTTCCAGTATCGGAAGATAGAGTTAGAATTGGTGTAGGGATTGGTAGGCCTGAATCCAGGTCAGATCCACTAAAGATTTTAGATGAACTGATTAGGAAGAGGGCCAGACCCTTAGACGAGTTGTCAAAAATCCAACCATTGGAGCTGCACTATGGAATAATTCCAAATGAGGGGTGCATCCGCACTACTGTACATGACGGTTTAATTTTGGTTGGTGACTGCGCAGGACAATCAAATCCCTTAATTTTAGAAGGGATAAGATTTGCCATTGATTTTGGAAGACTTGCGGGAGAAATAGCTGCTAAGTCGTTATCCAGTGGAGCAACAAAAGAATCGTTGAAAAGTTACGAAAACATTTGGAGAAATGAAATTGAATCTAGAATAGGCTCTGCATTGAAAGTTCAGTCGAGGTGGTTAGCTTTGTCGAATGAACAATGGGAAAAAGAAATAGATATTTTGAAAAATATTTCAGAAGATGAGTTTCTTGATTTCATAAAGGCGGATTTTACAACAAGCAAAATGCTCAAACTCTCAATTCACCATCCTCAAGTACTGGCCAGAAGGCTCTTTGATTTGGTCCTGCGAAGATGAAGCAAGATATTTATATGATTCAAAAAGCACCAGATTAAGTATTGGCCGGAGAGACCGCTGCACAATTTGCTCCTGTTATCTATATGCTCGGTTTCGGTCTGGTTGCGTCAGTTCCAGCACTTATATTGTCGAGATTGATTTCTCCTAGGCGCTCATTCAACCCCGTAAAATTTTTGCCAATGGAATGCGGTCAAATGCCTACGGGAGCTGGTAGATCTCATTTCATGATGCAGTATTATGCCTACATTCTTATGTTCGTGGTTTTTGACGTTTTGGCGATTTTCTTATATGCGTGGGCAAGCGCATTGTTCGCTATCCCAAAATCAGCGACTCTTTCAATAATAGCCTTCCTTTCCATAATGTTCGCGGCAATGGCATACGCGCTTTATCTGTCAGGGAGAAAAGGAATTTGGTGATATCTTCGGTACTGGCAAGTGTTAAATATCCATACATTAAAGATGAGGAGGGTAGTTAAGCAGTTGCTTAAAGACTTGGTCAATCCCACAAACTTTAACCTTATGGTTGGAAAATTAGGGGATGTTCTTGTCAAAGCTCTTGACTTGCCACTTGGTTATGCGATAAACTGGGGTCGTATTTGGTCTCTCTGGCCAGTTCACTTAGAAACAGCGTGCTGCAGCGTAGAATTTGGAGCTGCCTCTGGACCTAGATATGATGTGGAACGATTTGGGATAATTGAAGCATTTGGATCGTTAAGGCAGTGTGATCTAATTGTCGTGCAGGGTACCGTAACACGCAAGATGGCTCCTAGACTTAGAATGGTATATGATCAGATGCCAGAACCAAAATACGTTATTGCTATGGGAGCCTGTGCGATTACAGGTGGACTTTACATCGACTCATATAATGTACTTCCTGGTATTGATGGTATTGTACCAGTGGATGTATATGTACCTGGTTGTCCTCCAAGACCTGAAACATTAATCCAGGGTTGCATGTTACTACAAGAAAAGATTAAAAGGTCGAAGATAAGATAGCATGACTTCAAAAGACCCCCCAACAGAAAGGAGTATTAATGCACAGAGTAATAACCCAGGAACTAGCATAAATACTAAAAAAGTAGACGAGCCATCAACGATAACCAATTCAGAGGCTGCGAATGCTCAATCTTCCATTTCTACTTCAAAATCTAGCGCCTTGTCTACAAACCTCGAGCAAGATATCATAAATAAGATCGTTGCCAGGTATGGAAACAACATAGAGGTACTCTATGTTAGGCCATCAAGAATGAAGATAGGAGTTCACCCTCAAGATATATTAAATGTTGCAGGATTTATTAAGGAGAACTTTGGATTTGATCATGCAGAATCAGTATCAGGGACAGATTATCCAAAGGATAACCAGATTGAAGTTGTTTATCATATTGGATCTTATACCGTTGAAGATCTTATTCCAAAAATTCTAGCGTTGTCGACTAGAACTAATCGGGACGAACCCAAATTGCCTAGCTTGATTAGCGTATTCAGAAGCGTGGAATATCATGAGAGAGAGACATACGAAATGATTGGTGTTTACTTCGAGGGTCATCCCCGGATGGAAAGATTCCTTCTCCCAGAGGATTGGGCGGATATTCCTCCTCTTAGGAAGGATTTCAGGATTAAGGGTCGCTAGTAATCAAACGGAGGCAATGTTTCAACATAATGACAGATTTCGAACAAAAAGTTGACGAAACTATGAAAATGGGTCTGCAAATAGTGAAGGAAACTGAAGAAGACCGACTCATGACTTTGAGCGTAGGACCACAGCATCCCGGATCAGGTCACTTCCGGTTTACAGTAAAGGTCGATGGTGATTATATTGTTTATTGTGACCCGGATCCTGGTTATGTACACCGGGGAGAAGAAAAGATGTCCGAATATCGAAACTATATCCAAAATATACCACATCTAGAAAGACCAGTAATTCACGATTCCAATAACATTACCTATTCGTATAGCTTGGCAGTAGAAGAACTTGTTAATATAGAGGTGCCTAGAAGGGGTCAATTCATACGGGCTATTGCTTCAGAATTAAACAGGCAGGTTTACACTCTTTATTGGCTTGCTATTTATGGAATATTTTTAGGTCATTCAACTATGTTTATGTGGCCCACAGGAGATAGGGAATTATTTATTGACCTCCTTGAAGCGTTAACAGGAGCAAGAGTTACACACGCGTTTAACATTCCAGGTGGTGTCAGGAACGATTTGCCAGAAGGTTTTAAGGATAGGTGCCTGAGGCAAATTGCATATTTTGAGAAAAGACTGGTTGAATATGAGGATATATTTTACAATAATCCCCTTTTCCGACAGAGAACTGAAGGGGTTGGGCCTCTATCTAAAGATGATGCCGTTAAGCTAGGTGTAACTGGCTCAGTCTTGAGAGCTTCAGGGGTACCTTTCGATGTAAGGAAGGCAGAACCATATGATATCTATAACGAGATTGACTTCAAAGTTCAATATATGAAAAGTGGTGACTCCTTTGCAAGATCGATGGTACCATTTTTCGATATGCGAGAATCATGTCATATTCTGAGACAATTGTTAGACAAGATGCCATCATCGGGTGAAGTGAGAACAAAACTTCAACCCAATCCGAAGGGTCCTGCAGGCGAGTCTTATAAAAGAGTAGAATCCGGCAGAGGGGCTTTAGGCTATTATATAATTAGTGATGGTAGTCCAAAACCTTATAGGGTAAAGATCTCTGTAGGGTCATTCAGAAATATGCTTGCCTTGCCGTTCTTACTCATAGGATCTAAGTTAGGAGATATGCCATCAATTTACTGGTCGCTGAATTACTGGCCAGTGGAGGCTGATAGGTAAATGGCCTCGGCTCCTCAAGATTTTAGATTTGGCAATTTTGTAGCCAGCATTGTGCGGCTCGTATTTTGGATATTGGTCATAGTAACGCTTATTGGCCTCCCATTAATTTTCATCATTCTTTTTTATGTTCCATTGCCGCCTGTCAATGGTGAAGTGCTAACTCCTTATCTCTTCTTTTCTATGATGGTAGATCCCTCCAGAACACTTCCGATTATAAAATTCCTGATCCATACTGATATCTTCAGAGTGGCAGTATTTCCAGGGTTCTCTTATGCAGCTCTCCTAGCTGCTGCTACAATATTTATAGAAAGAAAATTTTTGGCGAAAATGCAACTAAGGATAGGGCCTTTATACGCTGGAAAGATCGAAGGTATCCTTCAACTAATCGCCGATGGCCTCAAATTGATCTCAAAAGAGATCCTAATCCCATCTGGCGCAGACAAACCAATCTTTTGGGCCACACCTATCGCCTTTGTTGCGACCGCTGCCGCAGTAGTAGCTTTAATTCCTGTAGCTCCGGGTTGGGTTGTAGCGAACGTGAATGTGGGCCTCATTGCAGTATTTGCCTTCCTAGGATTCTTTCCTTTGTTCGCCTTGTTATTTTCGTGGGCTAGTAACAGCAAATATCCGTTCATAGGAGGACTTAGGGCCCTTCACCAGATGATTGCATTTGAAATACCGTTTATTTTATCAGCATTGCCAGTCGTTATTCTGTCGGGCTCACTCAATCTTTCTGATATTGGTTCGGCTCAACATCCTTACTGGTTCATTTTCTTTCTTCCAATTAGCGCTTTTGTGTTTTATATCTCTTCGTTGGCGGAACTGGAGAGAATTCCATTTGACCTGCCAGAAGCTGAAAGTGAAATCGTTGCAGGGTGGCTTACTGAGACGTCTGGTATGATTTATGGCTTACTACAATTAGGAACATATGTAAAACTATATGCTTTAGCAGCTCTCTTTGTGATTCTATTTCTCGGAGGATGGAGTGGACCTCAAATTTTTCCTACTGAAATCATACCAGGATATACTGGTGTTAAAATTTATAATGCAGTTACTATTAACGCGGCATTCTGGTTTACCATAAAGACCTTAGGCGTTATAATGTTAATGCTTCTAGCTAGAGGTATCAATCCTAGAATTAGAATTGATATTCTCCTACACACGGGATGGTATAAGTTGATAGTTTTGTCTTTTATCAACATTTTCATAGCCTTAGGACTAGTTTATGGGGGCATATTGGGACCTGGAGGCCTTATACCAGGATGACAATGTCTTCTGCCCGCGACTTCATAAAGGCAATAGAATCAGGCTCCAAACACCTAGTAATAAAGAGATTCACTCTTCGCTATCCTGAAGAAAAACTAAAGTTTGTAGGCGA
>DASWDL010000228.1:0-4345 GCA_036395315.1 Nitrososphaeraceae archaeon | reverse complement strand
TTCTTCTCGATATGTAGCTGCTTCGGTGTGAACGTGCCACCCTCGGCAACAATCGTCTTGCGATTCTGGCCGTCTAGGTCCGCTCGCTCAATGGAGCCATCGTTCTTGCTGGGATTACCCATGTTGGTCCAGTAGATGTGTCCGGCCTCAACATCCACAACCACGCCATCAGGCATCCGGCATCCAGTTACGATGACCTTCCGGTCCGAGCCGTCTGCATTTGCGGAGAAAACGCGGCCGCTGCTTACTTCCAGAAAAAATAAGCCACCATCTGTGGATTTGCTGCGGGATGGCGTCTGTGCTTTGGGAGCTCGTGTGGTGTTCATGGATTTCATTCCGTATCGGATGTTTTTAATATTTTGCATCCGTTATTCGAAACTGAACTTGACGCTGTAACAAATTGAAGAGCTGATTCAATACCATAAAATTTTTCATGTTGCACAGGGATCGACACGTCTTATACGTTGAAAGATTCTATGGTAGCTAATCGAATATGACCCTACTATCATGAAGCTGATTACCTAATGAATTATACTAGGGACTAGCATTTGAATACTCTTCTTGTTTAATAGGGTTCTATTCTAGGTACGTCCAATACATAAGATTATCGATTTCAGTCGCAAGAAAAATAAATCAGCTTTCTGTCTTGGTCTTTACGATAATTAGTATCTTACAGATAATAAGGCCTTCTGGATAAGGATGACATTTATTCAAAGTAGTAAACTTGATGAATTCGTCAAAAGAACCGAGAAAATATATTCAATATTGAAAATAGGAACAACTAAAGTGTACTAAAGTCTATATGATAAAATTCTTAAGAATCTAAGATACCTCTAAGAGGATTCTACCATCTCTATCTTTTGCGAATAATCCTTGCAGGGCTTCCTTAACGTTGTCAAGCTTTAATTTTTTCCATACTTTAACTTTGAGTCCGTCGTTGGTGGCAATATCTATTAGTTTTCGTAATTCGTTTCTCGTTCCACCAGTAGATCCTATCAATTTGATTTGTTTCCTGTATAAGGACTGAATATTTAGTTTAACGTCTGCTCCAGTTAAGCCTCCAAATGATACCCATCTTCCATTGATACCAATAGATGCAAAGCTGCTATCCCAGGTACTGATTCCTAAGGAGTTCAAAACAACATCAGCCATCTTTCCATGAGTAATTTCTTTTACATTTTCTGCAATTTTATCATAGTCACTAATGACAAAATCTGCTCCAAAATCATTTTTTATGCTAATATCCCTAGAGACCGCAATAACCTTTGCTCCCATTTTCTTACCTAATTGTACTGCTATCATACCTGTATTACCTGACGCTCCAAACACAAGCAAATACTCATTCAATTTTATAGATGCTTCATTTAGTGCATGGTACGGTGTTAGGGAAGTTACAGGCAAACTTGCCGCTACTTCCCATTCCATTTTGTCTGGAACTTTGAAAACATTTCTTTCCGGTACTGAAATATATTCTGCAAATCCTCCGTTAGTAATTGCACCAATCAGTCCGCCATTTCTGCAAATCATATCCAGGCCATTTAAACACATATCACAAATACCATCAAATACTTGGTTGTAAACTGCTACTCTATCTCCTTTCCGTATGCTACCATCATTTATCTCACTTCCGACCTGTTCTACTATTCCGCTTGACTCTGCCCCGGGAATATGTGGAAAAGGAACTATTCTTGGTAACATACCGGATACCACAGAGTGATCTATCGGATTTACCCCAGCTAATTTGACCTTTATCAATACGTCATGATCTCCTATTATTGGCTCGTCTACATTATCTATAACTTTTAGATTATCTAAACCAGGTTTGTCGAAAATAGCTGCCTTCATTATTCAAATTGTTCCTTTATTTTATTTAACCATTTTTTTATGACACGTTCCCCAGTTTGCTAAAGAGAAAATAAGTGAAGAACCGACAACTTCCCATTTCATTCGAATCGATTACAAAAAAGATTAAAGAAAAATAACAGGAATGACTAAAGGAAGTTAATGCCAGATATTTATGGAATTCATCACGTAACGGCTATAGCCGGCCATCCACAAAGAAACGTTAACTTCTACACTTCCGTGTTAGGACTCCGATTGGTAAAGTTGACTGTAAATTTTGATGATCCAACTACTTATCATATCTATTTTGGAGATGAGTCGGGACGTCCTGGAACTATTCTAACCTTCTTTCCTTGGTCCGATGCACCAAAGGGTCATAGAGGAACAGGACAAGTTATTACTACATCTTTTCTTATTCCAAAAAACTCGACAGACTATTGGAAAAATAGGTTGAAAAATAACGACGTAGCAGTTAATGGGCCGTTCAATCGTTTTGACGAACAGGTATTAACCGTGTACGACTCAGATGGGTTAGAATTGGAGCTTGTGGCTCATTCTTCTGCACAGGATCGAGACCTAAACGTTTGGAATGATGGTGGAATACCTTTTGAGTATGCAATTAGGGGTTTCTACTCCGTGGCTCTATCAGAAGAAGGGTTTGAACGAACCGCAGACGTTCTAAAAAAAGAATTGGGCTTTTCACTTATAGGGCAGGAAAAAAGTCGCTTTCGTTACAAAATCAAGAATTCAGAAACTGGGGCGAGTATTGTCGATGTACTATGCTTACCCTACACTCCATCTGGATATATAGGCGCAGGAAGTGTTCATCACATAGCATTTAGAACTCCAACGGAGAAAAAACAAAGAGTACTTAGGAGCAGTATCATCAAAGCAGGACTCAATGCCACACCAATAATTGACAGAACATATTTTCACTCAGTATATTTCAGAGAACCAGGAGGTGTTCTCTTCGAAGTAGCAACAGATCCGCCAGGCTTTACCATAGATCAGAAACCATCTGAACTTGGTACTCGCCTAATGCTACCTGAATGGCTTGAATCTGAGAGAAAGAATCTAGAGAAGATACTACCAAGGTTAAAGCTGCCATATCCAAGTACGTGAATCAGGAGTTCGAAGGAATAATGAATAATGGTCTTGATTTCATCCATCGATTCATTTCTGCTAATAGTAAAGCTAAACAGCCCAACCTAACTCTGTTACTTTTGCATGGTACAGGCGGTACGGAAGATGACCTTATCCCTTTGGGAAAAAAGTTGACGTCTGATGCTTCAATCTTAAGTGTAAGGGGGAAAGTTCTTGAAAATGGAATGCCCAGATTTTTTAGAAGACTAGAAGAAGGTGTTTTTGACCTAGAGGATCTTAAAATGAGAACTGATGAACTGGCAGAATTCATATTAAAGTCTTCTTCAATGTATGAGTTTGATCCAAAAAAAATGGTTGCAGTAGGTTATTCCAATGGCGCAAATATAGGCGCTAGTCTTTTATTAAAACGCCCAGAAATTCTTGCTGGTGCTATTTTGTTTCGAGCCATGGTACCATTTGTTCCAGATGTTTTACCCGACCTATCAACGAAATCCATAATATTATTGGAAGGTCTGCGTGATCCGATTGTTAGTAGAAGAGAGGCAAAAAGTTTGATGAAATTATTTACGGATGCTCGTTGTGACGTTACACTGAAGTGGCAGGATTCCGGACATAATCTTACACAAGAAGATATAGTACTTGCTAAGAAATGGCTAGAAAGTAACTTCTGACCTCTGAGAAGTAGAAGGGATACTAGACGTGGCTAATTATGTTTTAGTTAGTCAAATGAAATAATACTATGTTGTAACTAATTCTTTCAGGCATTTTTTCAAACATTGGTTTAACTTCTTTGTATTGTCCCAGCAGTTGGTGAGGAAATTCCATTGTTAATGACATGCGGAATATCTTAAAAGTATTAGATTCACTAATCGGAACAAAATCCTCCCTCTATCCCGTCCCTGCGTCTCACTCTATAGTTTTAACATTACCAATTAATCATAATAACTACTTTTGATAAATATAAAGAAGTGGAAAGTTATACTGACCGCCGTACTTCATGGCTAGAAAGTTTTTACGACCTTGTAGTTGCAATAGTTGTCTTGCAATTGAGTATCAATCTTAGTCATGACGTTTCTATAAATGGGTTTTTTAAATTTGTAGCATTGTTCATACCTGTTTTCTGGGCGTGGATTGGTGTTACGTTTTATGCAACAAGATTTGGGACTGATGATATGGTACATCGGTTTCTTATGCTATTACAAATTGGCGCTTTTGCCTTTATGGCAGTTAATATTCCTGATGGCTTGGGTGGTAATTCAGGTTGGTTTGCTCTATCATATGCTGCCAGTCGTGCTATACTTATAGTTGAATACCTTCGTGCAGGAAGACACGTACCTGCAGCGCGCAAGCTAACAGCTCGTTATTCCATTGGATTTTCGATTTCTACAGGAATATGGTT
>DASWDL010000227.1:0-5955 GCA_036395315.1 Nitrososphaeraceae archaeon | reverse complement strand
CGGTGATATTTCTTACTTTACTTGCTCTAATCGCAATACCACGAGACGAGACATATGCTGCATTTAATCCTATCATCTTTCCTTCTACGTCAACTAATGGACCTCCTGAATATCCGGGATTCAGACGTGCATCAGTGACAACTATGTTATCCGTTATTGCTCCCCACTGCGATCCTCCAAGTGAGCTTCTTTCGCTAGTGATTATTCCCTCCGTAATGCTGGGAAATTCTCCATAGGGATTAGCAAGAGCTAGAACAAACTGTCCTGCTTTCAGATTCTTAGAATCACCAATCTCTATTGGATTTAGAGAAATACCATCATTCTTACCATTGGTTTGAATTTTCAGGAGTGCGATATCAGAATATGGATCATTTCCTATAACCTTGGCTGGAAAGGACTTGCCATTGCTGAAACTAACTTTAAGTTCGCCTAGTTTTCTAACTATATGACTGCAGGTCACTATGAGTCCATCTGAAGACCAAATAACTCCTGACCCAATTCCTATAGTCCTTGAACGTACACTTACTACGGATTGAGATACTTTATCAGCCACATTTTCTATTTCCTCAGATAATGATACTAATGCGCTCTTAGCACGAGTCTTATTATCTGGAGTATTTTTTTCGCCCATATTTTTATTGATCACTCTATATACTCAGGTATACTATTTGTTGACTAAGATTGGAACAACTTAGTCACATGCAATTTATATTCATATATTACAACTCTATCTTATGAGCCATAAGACTCAAACTCTCAAGTCTAGTAAAAAACTGGAGTGACAGATATATCGATAAATTGGCAAAATATGATCAATGGTTAAATTGGTGCAATAATCGTAATTGCATATTTTGTTTTTGTTATTTGTTTAGTTTTTCACCTCCCATATCAGTTACTAAAAAGAATAAGCCTTTGATAAGCAAGAAGAGTTATTTTTGCTTCCGGAAATGAAAGTTGTAATTTCAATTCACATAATTTTTTGTTGTTGATTGAAGGAGTACAATCTGTACTATCGACATGTGGTATAATAATGAACATGCAGTTTTTCTTAAATATTGTCCTAAATTTTTTCTACAGGCAAGAATTCACCCAAGCCTGCATTAGCGAAGAGAATATCTATCTGGCCTTTCTCTTGTTTAACTGTTTGGTACAAACGGTCAAGGTCTTGGAGATTTGACACGTCTCCTTGAACTCCTGTGACATTGTTACCGATCTGTCCGTAGTTGATCCTACTACGCCTGAACATGAATCGACTTACTTCTCCATAAAAGCTTAACTTAGCAGTTGGGTCTGGAATTGGATATTGCCATTCCAGAATTCAGGGGGTGTGACATTTGGATGAAATAGTAGAAGATAATCGCAACAAGACTGGAGTCATGGTACTAATTACTTTGTAGTTACTAGCTCCTTGTTTACAAATTCTTGAAATGCAGGATCAAACCATTTTTCCATTTCAATATTACTTTCCCAGATTTCCTTTATCATCCCTTGTTCAAAAGCACTTATCCACCTTAGCCATCCAGTTCACTCATTGTCATTCAATACTTTTTCTCGTCATAAATAACGTTAGAATTACTTTAGATCTGTTAAGAAGCTTTAACTTATCGACCGGGCATCCACCCATTTTGGATTTGACATTATCTTCTTTAGTGCTACCATAAGGATAATAGATATCAATGAAATGAAAAAACCTGTAATAATATCATGTCGTATGACTTCAAAGATGGAAACAATTCAGTTGAACCTTTTACTGATGCCTGATTTGACTGCATATATACACTAGCAATTGTAGGTCCTATAGCCATTCCGACAAAGAAAAGCATCGCCGTCATCCCCAATGATACTCCAAGAAAATCCTTTGGGGCATGTTCTAATAGTATATTCCAACTGCCAACTCTTGTAAGTGTCAGTCCAATACCTATCACTGCAAGGTTTGTAGATATCAACAATTCTGATGAGTGAAATAAAAAAAGACTAAAAAAACCAATGCTGCTAACCATAGTTCCAATTAAACTTGGTCTTATATTTCCAAATTTAGAGATAATAATACCAGCAGATACAGATACAATTAGAATTATTAAGGTAAAAGGAATTTGAACATTTGCCGCGCTAATCGCATTTCCGTTAAAACCTAATGGCGAAGGACTTCTAATGAGTACAGAGATACTTTGATAGACCATTAACATCGTAATACCCATTATCATTAAAATAATATTATTTAGAATAATTATTTTATTTGCGAGGAGACTGAGATCGATTAATGGAAAGTCCGTTGTAGCTATGGGTGAAGACGATAGATACGATGAGGATTTTGCTATTTTTTTTCTGCTGCTTTTCCCTTTGCAGATATCTTTTTTTCTACGATTATAAATAATATTAAGGAAACGATCGATATAATCGAGAGAATGATTGTTGGCATAAAATCTGATATTGACGATGTGTAAATATTTTCCGAATATGAAAGTGCCAACAAAAATGAAATTATAGTAACAGATAGTGTTGTCGCTCCTTTGATGTCTATCTGCGACAATAATTTCTTATTACTGAAGGATGCCTTCGGTTTAAGAATATTGCTCTCGTTTTCGTTTGCGCTAACTTGAAGGCGCTCTTCTTTTCCAATTTTTGTAAAAACGCAGCAATATTCTGTGGTTAGTTGTGACTTTAGTATAGGAGGATGTTTTTGAAGTTGTTGCTGTTCCTTTTTCTTCCCTTTCTCCTCTTCTGTGATGTGGATAAATTTACGCATCAATAGGATGAGAATTATTGTTGCAGGCACCATGGAAAGAAGCGCAAAGTGCCATCCATAATGGTAAATTATTGTTCCTCCTAATGCTAAACCTATTGCTGAGCCAGCAGTAAACACTCCTGTGAATATTCCTTGAGCGATCGAAAATTTTTCTATAGGAAATTGTAACTTAATCATTCCAAAAGCAATTGGAAACATAGATATTCCAACGCCCTGAAGTATTCTTGCAATAATCATGAACCAAATATTAGTTGCAAAACTTCCCACCGCAACTCCTACGGTGTAAATACACATAATGATAAGTACCATCTTTTTCTTTCCATAGATATCCGATAGTTTACCAGAAATTGGAGTCATGACTGCACCTGCTATCAAATACGCACCGAGTATCCAAGACGAAGTACTATAAGTTATTCCAAATTCTTTGATAAAATCAGGAATAGCAGGGATTATTACAGTTTCCCCGTACATCGGTATAAGACCGACAGAACTTATAACTATAAGAGTTATCCAAGCTGAACGGGGAATGACTGCCAACGACGCTGTATAATTATGTCGACAATACTATAAAACTCATTGAATTGATTAGATTTGATTTCAATTTAAAGGAGCTTATTTTGTCATTATTTCATCTGCAACACTTAATCTTAGTTTTGTATATTGTCCAAATAGCCATATTGCCCGGCTATTTTTTTCATACCTAGAATACTTAAAATTCACTATCATTCCCATATGATGGTTAGTCCTAAACGACTATCATGCATATATATCATTAAAACAACTTAAGTATTACTCATGTCAGAGACAGCATCCAAATATCAACAGCAACAAGAACAACAACAATCAGAGGCACTAAAACCTGGTACATCCGCGCCAGACTTTACACTGCATAGTAAACCTGGCGAGTCAGTATCGTTGAGTCAGTTTCATGGTCGTCCAATAATTCTTGCATTCTATCCAGCTGATTTCTCACCAGTTTGTGGGGATCAGATGACGTTATACAACGAGGTTTTGCCTGAGTTTGAGAAATTCAATGCTCAGCTCATCGGTATATCAGTTGATGGCGTCTGGTCTCATCTTGCATTTTCAAAAGATCGAAAACTGCGATTTCCCATTCTTTCTGATTTTGAGCCTAAAGGAGAAGTAGCCAGGAATTATGGAGTGTATCGAAAACAAGATGGAATAACAGAACGTGCTTTATTTGTAATTGATAAGGATGGAATTATCCGTTGGAGCTATGTATCTCCTATAGGAAACAATCCTGGAGCTGAAGGAATCCTAGAAGCCTTGGAATCCATAGCTGACCAAGAGAACGTGAATAATAATAAGGTAAAATAAACTTATGGAAACAGAAATTGTCAGACTGACTTTACCAGTAAGTCATCGTGATCATATTCAAGGGAAGGATACATCACCTTTAACATTGGTAGAATATGGCGACTATGAATGTCCTTATTGCGGACAGGCCTACCCAATAATCAAACAGGTTCAGAAGCATTTTGGGTCTAAGCTGCGCTTTGTCTTCCGGAATTTTCCCATCACCCAAATTCATCCCCACGCTCAGCAGGCTGCAGAGGCAGCCGAGTCTGCAGCAGTGCAGATTAAATTTTGGGAGATGCACGATTACCTATATGAACATCAACAAGCACTTGATGATAAGAATTTGGAGAAATATGCAGGAATATTAGGGTTAGATATGGTCAAGTACAAAAATGATTTCTATAAACATGTTTATGCAGGTCGTGTCCGCGAAGATTTCCTTAGTGGGGTGCGTAGCGGCGTAAATGGTACACCTAGTTTCTACCTAAATGGTTTACGTTACAATAATTCCTGGGATTATGAGACACTTTTGGAGACACTTTCAAACACGTGAACATGAAGGGTTTTACGTAATTGAAGGGCAACTGACATTCAATGTAGACAAAGAAAGAATTGAAGCCAAACCTGGAACATTCGTGAATGTACCACCGAATGTTTTGCATAGTTTCAAAAATGAAACTAATGATATTGTAAAGCTAATAATTATACTATCCCCGCCAGGACTGGAGCAAATTTTCGTAGAAATAGGTGCGGAAGTATCGGACATTAATGTAAAGCCTCCGCCATTTACCAATGAACAAATACAAAAGTTCCCTAGTTTAGCAACTAAATACGGGCTTGAGATAAGACCAGAGTGAATATTTCTATTGGAGACGAGAAAATAACTTGTCACTTCCAAATCCTGTTAATGTATCTTAAATTAGAATAGCTGGTATCTGAGATTCTAAATATGGTTGTCAATGTCAACTAATGGTAAATATGCCGTAAGATTTAGGGTATAATGAGTTGGTTTCGGAGAGCCATAATAGTATATAGACATAGTAACGCCTTTAATTACGTATTGTTACCAAATTGTCAATCCTTTGTTATTAATCCTGTACACCTATATAACTTATAAAGTTTCCATCTTTTAGAGATCTGTTGGCCAACCATCAACTACATGCCAGATTTCAACCATTTTTCAATTTTGAATTCGGTATATACTTATTCCTCTGTAATTAATTTTCTTCCTAGTTTGTTGAGTGTTATCAGAAGTTGCTTTTGGTGTCAATGTTCCTTTCCAATAGGTACCCACAAGATCAGGATAATTTGGTGATGCAATCAATTCTTCAACGACATAACTGAGTTCGTCTAATTTATCCAATGAATTTTTGAGGTCATTTTTTGCTCCCGCAACTCCTAATCCTGGAGAGCCCATATAGGCAGACTGACCGTGGTCTATGTAATCAGGAGAAATTATTTCATCAAATATTGCTTCATTTTTGGTATTGTATGCTTCAAAGTAGCGGTTAATAATCGTCTTGTTAAGTTCGACTTGAGACATGGTATTAAAAATATTAATATCTATACAATATATTTCCATCTCGTTAATTATTAAATTGGCTAGTTACCTGTAGATAACAATACCACCGGTTCGTAACTTCCTGAGTTATATAGTTGCAATATGTACCTGTATTATGGAAACTACATCTGGAAAAAAGGCTGTGCATTTAACTGTATTAAGTGTAGGTATAATATTTATTGCATGTTTTGCTTCGCCCACACATCATGGTTTGGCTATCGCTCTTCACTCTAGGCTCCGCAACTGTTGTACTTCACTCTCAAGAGGAAACCGTTATGACTGAAGTCGGAACTGGAAACATCCCACTGAATTGGGACGTGCTCGTAAC
>DASWDL010000226.1:0-4191 GCA_036395315.1 Nitrososphaeraceae archaeon | reverse complement strand
AAATGTCAGGAAAAATTTTTATGACAACGTTGCTGGCTTTAGGAAGGCATGGGATAACGAAGTAATTGTAAAAGCCTCGCTTAGAAAAAATGAAATAAGTTTAGTTGGTACGGTCGAAAATTGTAACCAATATGTGGATTCGAAATTAAAAGAATCCATATTAGGTCTAAACAAAGAAATTTCAGACCTTTCCACCGATGATGAACACGTTCTTTTCAAAGCACTACGCGATGACCAGAGAATTTTTATCTCGCTCAGAACAATCGAAAAAAATGGAATGCTTGTAGGATATGTAAAAGGTGGTCCACTAGAAAAATACAAACTCAGACGCGGTACTCATGATGAAAATAATGGTAAAATAACACAGCATATATGAATTGGATACGAATTAGACCCGAATACTGGGGCGAAAATGGTGGCGAAATTCTTCGCTATGGTTTTATCAAGGAAGCAAGAAATAGAGGATATGAATTCGTCAGCGGCTATGTTCACCTAGATGTGATAAGAAGCAGGATCAATAAAGGCGAGGCGATTGAGGTAGTCCAAAAATATGACCCAGATAAACTTGATTACTATAGAATAGATCTCTCTAAACTTAGCCTTGAGCAGTAATAACAATAAATGACCTTAAGGGTAACCAGAGATAGGTGGAAACACCGAGGTAATGCATGTATTCAGCTAGAATTTCTAGCTATGGTCGATAATTGTTATATAATTTCAAGTAATAATCTTGCTTAAGAAAGAATGAATACTACTATGAGATGTCAAATTTGCAGTAAGAAAACACATGAATTACGGAATTGGTTTGACAAGATGGTTTGTAAAAAATGCTACAGATTAGTCCCGCAGATGATTATGGAAGCTACAACCAGTTAGTTTCTTTTCCTCTTGCATGTGTTCCATCAGTGCACAATTACGATCTAACAACTCCTCGTCCTTAAAATTTAGGGATGTAGATGAGCTTAACTTAACCGAGGAGTTCCCTGTCAATGTTGGTAATTGGCACATGTCCAAATTTCCCTTTACTTGGATAGTCTTTCTGGGATTGCCTTGCCTGCGTAAACTTGTTATAAAGACTGGAATACGATATATTCTAAAGAATCGGTTCGCATTTAGCTGTTAGCAGTAGTTTGAGTTAAAAAATCCAGAAAACTATTTGTGCTCGCTTCTGATGTGGACATCCAATTGATTACCATTTTCAATTCGCCCGCAGAAACTGATGCAGGTATCGGTGCAAACACGTCTGTCACGTGTTCAATTACTGGGACAAGTGAAGACGCGGGGGGAACAACTTTCAACGAAGGCGCTGGAGCAAATGCATCTACAAATAGTGAAAGTACAGAGGCTGGGGGAGGTGCCGAACCCAATTCATTTATGCCCTCTGTTAGTACTGAAATTTCTGAGGGGAGTTCTCCAGACTCTAACGGAGATGCACATTCCTAATATTATATTTAGACTAACTCCACTTACAGACCGAACTTTTCCTTTGCCTGCTTTAATTCATCGGCGTTTGACTTTTCGACGGTGTGAATTGTTAAAAATTTACTTTATGAGAACTCAAGACTGCGACAGGAAACTTTTCAAAAACCTCACCTAGATTTAAGCTTGACACCGTACCTGTATATCTGCTATTATCTGACGTAATAGAAATTTTGTCTGAGGTAAAAAGGTTAAAGCATTTATTTCCTATGGAATTAGGCAATAATACTTGAGTTTTCTCCCAAATCTTTTTTGGAATACTTTTGTTGTGGATTATATTTGCAAGGAATCTTGGAACAATCACTATGCACCATCTCTTGTTACTTTTTCGCAAGAATGAACAAATATTGTTCCTGTATTCACCCATACACTTTAGCGGTACATAGCTCCCAGACATGAAGAGAGATCTTTCGCTTTGTCTGTACTGAAGAATCAAATGAGTGACATATAACTTTGCTATGCCGTTATGCAAGTTGTCTGAAAAATTGCGAACAATGCCTGAATATATCTTCTGATATGTTTCAGTTTTAACCATCTTCAAGAATTCCATTCTGGCTTTATAGTCTACCGCCCTCCTGTTGTCGGGGTCGACCAAGCTAAAATCCAGCATTTCATTTCCCTGATATATATCAGGAATACCAGGACAAGTCAACTTTAGAACTGCCTGCGAGATGGAATTAATAGCGCCGCAATATGGGATTTGGGTAGCAGAAAGGAAGTCAATAAAATCCTTTAAAAACCTATTATTTTCAGTGTCACGCAACATACATGTGACAAAGTAGTCTAGTGCAATTTCGTATTGCTCGTTAGGGTCAGTCCAGGTCGTATTTGTTTTCTCTTCTCGTACTGCCTTTCTCAAATGTGAAAGTATGCGTCGTTGATAATCTCTGCATAACCCTGGAAAATGCAGGGGCCACGGGCAAGTCCCCACAAGTGTCTGGTAAAAGTAGTATTCGTCATTCAGATCTGGCGCAGCCTTCCGGCCCACTCTAGTCTTAAACTGTCTACCGAGTCTATGCCAGGTGCGGATTTTGGATTTCCATGCCGCAGGTATTTCAGAGATGACATTTATCCGGGCTCTTACGTCCTCACTTCTTTTAGTATCGTGAGTAGATGTCGAGCTCATGGTATACGGCCATTTCTTGCTTCGTTCCACATTTTTCGTATGAAACTTTTTCAGCGTAGTGCCAAAAAATCCAGGATCTCCACCTACTTCGTTCAAAGATATAAGACAATTATAATTATAAAATGCAGTATCTTCCAAGCCCTTAGCCACGACAGGCGAACTGAACTGTTGCAGCTTCATTATAAAGTTCAAACATTTGGAGCGTGAAAAACTACTTTTGTTGTACTTACTCTTCTCTGATTTGATGAGGTCCTTAAAAAGAGAATTGACAAATCGGATCGCCGGTATGACGGATGCATCGCTTTTCTCTTTTGCGTGTTCAATCGCCTGTTCAAAATAAATGCGTTCCTTTCTAGATGGGATCAATTTAAGAGGAGAAATATATGTGCGATAGACAGGAAAACAAGAAATAACTTCTTGGAGTGCTAGCACAAGCTCACTGCGACTGAAGGTCTCCCTAGCGTTCTGTGAGATTTCATAGAGAAGGGAGCCAAGCATCTCTAGCTCAGTCCTCATATAGTTCTTAATTACGAATTTCTTTTTTTCGTAAACCGTGTCGTTGAAGTTCGTTACCTGATTCAAAAACTCAAAATACACATTTTTTATTAATCGGTGATTTCTTCTTTCTACAAATATTCCGTTTAAAAGATTCAAGAAATCATAGCCTGTCGTTCCATATATTGGCCAACTTGGGTCAATTGTTTCATCTTTAGCAAGAATCTTTTCAGCCACCGCGTATAAGGGAGGGGTAACTTTCCTATTGGTAGTCTCTAGGATTTGCCTTTTGTCTTTTGTATTTTCTGTATACGTTTTCTGAACCATGTCGAAGTATTCATTAGGATTCCAAAGACCGTCAGGATGATCTATTCTAAGGCCCGTGATTTTGCCCTCACATAGTAATTTAAATATTAGCTTGTGAGTTTCTCTGAATACCTTTGGATCTTCTACCCGTACAGAAATCAAGCTATTAACGTCAAAAAATCTGCGAAAATTTAGTGTAGTCGCCGCGTCTCTCCAATAGGATAGCTTGTAAAATTGACTGTCCAAAATATCTTGCAGGACTGCAATCCTTTCTGTACTCTTTTTATCTGAATTACTATTCAGAAGGTCTAATACTGATTTTATGCCCGTTGCCACCACGGGATAACTATTTACTAGTTCTTCAAGCTTATTTTTGTAGTGACGACTATTATCATAAGATTTCAAAAGCTCGGTTGAATTTGTACTATCATAATTTGTTTGATAAGGCAAGTTTTGCAACCGCTCAAGTAGACTACAAAGTTCTGCTAATGCACGCTTATGAACTGAGTGATTTTGTACCATATGAGAAGTAACGTACCCGAGTATAACTGTTGAGCCTTTTAAATTAACAGGCAAACTGTTTTGATAATAGTGTATGACAAATCCGTTTCTATCAAATGATACAGCTATCTTGTTTTTCTTAATCACTTCTTGTAATGGCGCTTCGAGCCACGGCACCAGTACCTTATTGTGGAGGCCCACTTTCCTTTGCTCGTCTGTCAGTGGTGTCCAAAAGATATCGAAAAAATCAGAGTAAGGGGAGGCGCGACCGTATTCTAGCACAC
>DASWDL010000225.1:0-4643 GCA_036395315.1 Nitrososphaeraceae archaeon | reverse complement strand
TGTGGTTATGGTAGATTTTTCAGATTTTTTTTACGATATTGCACTAACTTTTATAATCTACCTTCAACTTTGTACTATTTGATAAAGATCTAAGATGGTTCACAAATATTTAGTTATTACAATTTTAACTATACTTCTATTTGGTACCATTTCTAGTTTTCTTGTATCATATAATTATTCAGGCATTGGAACCAGTAGCTCTTTGTTTAATTCTGCTTTTGCGGCTAAGGCTGAGAAAAAAACTGGCAATGATAGCAGCAACAATAATAATAAATCAGAGAGCCCTGAAACGCTTAAACAACAAGAAAAAGTAACGCAATTGTCGCAGGATGCAGCTAATTCCAGGCTTAAAGCCAAGTTAGCTGAAAAAATGGCCAATAATGCTACGGAAAACGCCCAGTCTCTGCTGGCAGCTGCTCTCGAAGCTGATGGGGAAGTCAAGAAACTGAAAGGCAGTACTGAGAAAGGTTCAGAAAATAAGGATTTATTGACCGCGGCTTTGAGTGATGCGAAGGAGAAGCATCATTCTGCCAAGTTGGCTGAGAAGAATGCAAAAGCTCTTACAGATAAAGCAGATGCACTGGACAAGGCAGCAGACAAGGCAGAAAAATTGGCCATCCGGGCACAAAAACAATCGGAAACTTCTGCTCCAAAAATTAGCAACAATGACGATGCTGATACTAAAGGGCAGGCTAATACGGATAAATCAAATCAGAACAGCAAGTCGACTAAAGATGAAACATCTTCAAAAAATTCCAAGGATGAATCTGCTCAAAATACAAATTCCCTTATCGAAAGTTCTCAGAACAATGAATCTACAGAATCTACTCCAGTTCAACCCCAATCCACAGTCGAAAATAAAAATGAAAATACATCAAGTAGCAACGACAACCAACCAGTAAAAGAAAGAGGGATACAAAAAGGGACATCGGCAAGCAATAGTAAGGAAGTTACAGAATCAAACAGTGGAGATGCCAACACAATCAGTGAAAACATCTCTGATACCAATACCAGAACCAATACTAATACTAGAGATTTTGAGCCCCAATCGGATGCAGGTACAGGTACTGATTTCGGGCAAATTTTGGCTCAAGCAGAACAAAATGCTCACAACACCAACACCAACACCAACGCCAATGTCACGGGCCCATTAGTACCTGAAGAGAACAAAACCGCCCTTGCGGGTGCTAATTCGGTTTCAATTTCAAACGCTTTGACCCAAAATTCTACGGATTTAAAAGGCACACAATCTCCTCAGCCAGTTAATATGTCATCTCGTGCAAATACCACACTAACTGGGGTTGATTCACCTCCATCTCAAAGTCAGAATATGTCAGCCCTAGATGAAGGCATTCAAACAGGAAATGATACTGCAGGTAACAATACTACACGGAATAGTACCGGTAACAGCACTATTAACGTTGTCCCAACTGGGCTGCCTAACAACAACTCCGCTGTGTCTACTTCCGTTAATAGCACTCTCCCATATCAAGAAAATGCGATATGCAATATTGCGATTGAAAATTCGACGAGCTCATCAACTATCAGCTCCGAACTCAATATGAGCACTAACAAACAAGATGATGGAGGATGTTATCCTAACGATTCTACATCAGGCCAGTTCAGATATCTTGTTTGGAGCGAAGGGGATGAGGATAACAGGTTTATTCTATTCAAGAGAAGTACTGACGGTGGGAAAACCTCTGACAATGCCATTACTCTGAGCGGTAACGCACCATCAGCGGTATTTAATCCGAAGCTCTCATCAGAAGGTAATAATGTATTTGTTGTATGGCAGGGTGACTCAAATTCAGGAAATCAGGATATTATCATGAGAAAGAGTACTGATAATGGAAAATCATTTGGTAGTGTTATTAATTTAAGTAATAACCATGCTGGTTCGGGTAACCCCGAGATTAATGTCAATGCCAGCAGTGTGTATGTTGTATGGGATGGAACGACGCCCGGTAACAACGAAATTTTCTACAGGAGAAGTCTAAACAACGGATCCAACTTTGATAGTGTTAGGAATTTGAGCAATGATGGGGGTGTCTCATACGAACCCAAAGTAGTTATAAACAGGAAGGCTTTAGAAGTTTACTGGCGTGACTTTAGGAACGGGCATGAAGATATACTCGTGAAAAAGAGCATTAATGAGGGCAAAACATTTGATGTTTTGCAGAAAATAAATAAAGATATCCTTGGTTTATGGAAAGACCGAGGGGTCCTTGACCTGCGGTTGAATCGTTGATTTCTAAATTGACTTCGCGAATAAGCCGCAAATAATTCCACTTGATTGACTCTCTTATTTATTATCCTTTTTTATTTTCTTTATAGGATTTCTAGATTAGTAACCAAACACTTTACTAATAACTCTTTTTGATGGGCTAGCGATATTTGGGCTACAAAGTTAAGCTGATCTAGTGTACTTAAATACAACTAAATATAACTAATATTGATATCTTCTATGGGGACAGTCGAAGCAGTAGTATCTGATAACGTGATATCTGAATTTAAGCAGAATGTAGTGAGGAGAAAGGGTGACACACTAGGTGATTTCTCTTCTGCTATTGAGCAGGCGATGCAGCTCTGGATTAGATCCGAACCAGGTAAGGATCAATCAGCGGACCTAAAAAATGCAGCAGTTCCTGAAGAAGGTATCTTAGAATTTAAGTTACAAGTCAGAAAGCGGCTGGGAGACAAAATTGATGACTTTTCGAGATCTATTGCAGAAGCTATGCAATTTTGGATTAAAAATGATGAAATCGAAGAAATAAAAAATCCTTATTGAAAATGCTCTCCTCGGCCCACTTTTTAAGTGAGATAAAACCCTTGATCGATGCCTTAAAGTCAAAGGGAAAGGCAGCTATATTAGCATTAAACGAAATATTAAAAGCTGATTTCATTCACAGTGACGAAGAAGAGTATGTTGGTAATGCAATTAAAGAGATTTTGAAAAATTAGCCTTCGCAAGATCAATGAGTTCTATTTACAATTCTCCCTTACCTGATCTGAACTAAATGATTAGCGGAATCAACGAACTCTTATATGTTGCGTATTTTAACTACGTGTATTCCTCTTGACAGTTGCGACCAATAATAACAATGCTGAAAATACCCAAGTACTGTACGGCTTTCAAAATCTAACCAACTCAATAACGCAGCTTATCTCAAATGTAAAAAGTAAAGTAAGTACGTGTGTAGATGGACCATCTTTAGGCATGGCCCTTCAAACATACCGAAAGATATTGGAAGGTAAGAGTAGAGAAGTTAAGATAAGATTCGTTACAGAAGTTACAAAAGACAACCTGCACTACTGTAAACAGCTTATGACTATAGCCGAACTTCGTCATATAGATGGAATAAAAGCCAATTTTGCAGTAAGTGAGACGGAGTACTTGACAAGCTCACTTCTGCATGGGCCGAACGCCGTCCCACAATTGATTTACAGCAATGTCCAGACGATTGTAGAGCAGCAGCAATATTTGTTTGAAACCCTTTGGGAGAAGGCCATTCCAGCTGAGCAGGTAATTCGAGAAATTGAAGAAGGTATTGAACGTGAATTTCTCGAAATCATTACCGAACCAGGAAAAGCAACTGAAATAGTACTATCTTTGGCCAAATCCATAGGCGAGGAAGCTCTTTTATTCCTTCCTGTCAGCAAAGCCATGAACAGGATGAATAGAATTGGCCTTTTTACTCACCTTATAGCAGCATCAAAAGAGAAAGGAGCATCGATCAAGATAATTTGTCCGCTAGACAGTGAAAATTCAGAAACAGTAAAAACAATCTGCAGTAATGCTCCAGATATTAGAATTCTCAATGGTAACGTTTCTACATACAGCATGTTTGTCGTTGATGGCACAAGGCTATTTAGTGCTGAGGCAAAGAGGCCGGACGCGGAAGATTTTTCAGAAGCAATTGAATTTCCGATCTATTCTAATAGTAAACACACTGTAGAGGTGTTTAAATCATTTTTTGAATTGCTTTGGAAGGAAAGCACACTAATAGAAGAGTTGAAAATTCATGATAAAATGCAAAACGAATTTATCAATGTGGCAAGTCACGAATTAAAAACGCCTACACAATCTATTCTAGCATTTTCAGAGTTGTTACTAACACATCCTGAAAAGGCCGAAGAATTCATTCATAGAATTCAAAAACAAGCCAATAGACTTCAGAAGTTAACCATCAATATGGTCGACCTTACTAGAATTGAGAGCCGATCCCTAATATTAAATAAAGAATATTTCAATTTGAACGAATGCATACATGAAATTATCGATCATTTTAGAACTCAAACCTTTAATGAGAACAAAATAAAACTTTTGTTTATTGAACCAAAAGGGGAAAGTTCAGTATTTGTAAATGCGGACAAAGAGAGGATTAATCAAGTAATTTCAAATTTGATAGATAATTCTCTTAGATTTACTGAGGAAGGGACAATTTCTATTATACTCGAAAAGAGCGAAGCAAAGGAAAAAGGAAAAGAAGAAAGTGCAAATGGGGAAGTCATTGTAAGCCTCAAGGACACGGGTACAGGGATTGATCCTGAGATATTTCCACAAATATTTTCCAAGTTTGTATCAAAATCTTTCGAAGGGATGGGATTAGGATTATTTGTTTCAAAGGGCATCATAGAGG
>DASWDL010000224.1:0-2970 GCA_036395315.1 Nitrososphaeraceae archaeon | reverse complement strand
GGCCAGCATTTTTTGGAATCCAAGTCCAGCAGCGTGTCCTTGCATAATAACTAGTTGCTCACCTAGTCACCTAGCCTCCAATTGGGGCCTACATTGGAGATCATTTGGCTGCTGATAAAGGCGAAAGGTTCAAGTTCCCCTTCTCGCCCTTTGGCTTCCATTTCAATCGATTAAGTATGGCGGACCTTCGTTGAAATGGAAGTACTAATAATATCATAGAATCCAAATTTTAGTTTTACCATTAAACTAAACTGATATTCAAGACTAAAATATAATGCTCAATAAATAGAAAACCTTCTTGACTAGAAAGATGACGGTTCATAAATTTATAAAAATGACAGTTCAGTGTAGATTAATCTAGCTCTTTCTTGTAGGTAACCTAGACTAGTTCTATTACATCTATTCTATTAAATCTAGAATTTTACTATGCCGGAGTATCATGTTGTCATATGGAGGTTTTGATGTCTGCCTTTTTAGGATGTGCAAATAATGCGTTTCCTTCACAATTAGTCAAATGGGTCAAAGATATACATCCAGCTTAAGTATCTTGACTTAGGGATTTGTATACTCCGAGCTCTTTCAAGACAGTTATCACGAGGGGGATCTCTAAATCCAATTGCATTGCAATGAATTCTTCTGCGATTCCGGATAAATAGAGGTTTCTTATGATATCTTTCTTTTCTTCAGGAATGGTTTTCGACAGCAAGTCTAACTTTTGATTACTCTTAAGACAACACTCTAGTATTTAGGTTTGGCGTATCAAAGTTTTCTTACCCATGTTCCCTTCTATATAATGGCTTTCTATAGTTAGCATGTTCCTAATGTACGACCGGTTCATCAAATCAAACGATATACTCGAATAAATTATAGATAAAGAATGGAATTTTCCTCCTACAACACAGCTTCTTAAGTATGCCAAATTCTTTCTAAACAACTTTTGAAACTAATTAGAAATGAAATAGTATTGGTAAATACCCAACTATCGGAGGTATAAAGCTTTTAATCGCATGGATTTGTGAGGAAGTATCAGAAGTACTTGTATGATCTAAATTTAAAGTGGTTTGTTGATTTTATGGGGATAGGATACCACTTTTATGATGTTCATCCAAAAGTGCTCTTAACTTTCGAAAAGAGAAGGACACTAGTCAATGCCTGGGGCAAGATCATAAAGTGGTGGCCCGACGACGAAATAAGAATGAAGTTCGTCGAAATGAATGATTCATTTTTGTTTGTGCTATACAATCACTCAAGGATTTTGAGGAGTACATGGGTTTTTCTAAAACATCTAAAGTCGTCGACAAGTTACGAGAGATTCAAAGAAGATTGTAAGGGTATATCTAACTTGGGACTCGCCCTTTACATACCGAAAGAAGATCTCTATGAACTGGAAATATTCAAATATAACAAGAGAATTACAGACGTAAAGTTCCTTCATAGTTCCGAGGTTTATCAGGATTTCATATTACTAAAATGCAAGGAATATCTTGGAATTTCAGCCAACAGGTAAACCGAATGCTAATATTAATCACATAGATATTATTAACAAATTCAGTCAGGATTGCGATCGGAATAAAGATGTCAGAGGTACGCCTTGATCAGCTTCACCCATGCGTCCCAATTCAAGTTATAGAACAACATTGGTTGCCTTATTGGATAGTTCGTCACGCTTTTTGTGATCCCGAAATCATACTTCCTTATCTTGCCATCTTGATTCCTGAATGTAATTCTTAAAAAATTCACATTTCGAAGCTTGACTGTCTCAACATCAACTATTGATTTTAGTGGTACCTTCGAACTCTTGGACTGTTCGCCTAGATCCTCATCTAGTTGGACCTCGGAATAATTGTCTAACCTTGTTACCTTTGCCTCATCTCTACCAAAATATTTTTCTCGTTCCGCTGGTGTTACGTATACAAACTTGGGAACGAATGCGATCTTCTTGGTAGTTAAAACAAGGATCCCTTCTCTACTTTTGGTAAAAAAGCCCATTAGCCCGGGTTCAGTTTCCCATATCTTGGGCAAGGAAGCGATGATATGCTCATCCGCTTCAATGTTTATCCTCATAATTTAATAATTACTTCCCTTCAATAAATTATTGGCTCTTGGATAGATGATAACTTGACTATTTACTCTTTACTCGGATCCGGACCTCTTCAGTTTGGACTAAGCTTCTAGAAAATGGTTCAGGTAATGTCCTTTTTGTATGCTAAACTGTCCTCCATTTCCAGTAGTGCTTCTAGATTAGAGTTTTCAACCCGCAAATTGCCATGGGGATTGGTGAAGATCACCGTATACAGTGCCAACTTTACAAACTAAATTGGAATCAGAATGGAACCTTAAAAATAAAAGGGTAAGCAATTCACAAATGACAATCGACAAATGACACTATTGTTAGCGCATTAAATACTAGTCATTAATTGGCTTTCCATCAGACGAATATTTCACCTTTTTTTGTTCAGGTCCTTGATATTCAAATCCGTAAGTGCCTGCTTCTTTATGCTGCTCTAATCTCTTATATCTGTACGCACGCTCAGCAAACTGTATAGCTGTAACTATTGCAAGAGAAATTGCAGTAGCAATGAAAATTGCTATTCCAGCCTCTGCCATAACAAAGATAATACAAAATAATATATTAATTTTGCTAATATCTGCATATAGTCATGAAAATGGCAACTTGGTTTCACTCCTTTAATTCTTGGACTTCATATACTTACTATTCTCTGAATTTTTATAGTTAATGTGATTATTCATAATTCATATATTTGCAGCCGTTTAGACATCATCGACGTCAAATTTCTTAACTATCTTCATCAAAGGATTATTTGCGATTTAATTTAAAAACTGATTACAGGTCTAATTCTTGCCTGTCATGTGATAATTACATTACCTTTGACTTCTAGGAAAGTATTCGAATCCAATAAATGAGGTTTAAGTATGATCTGGCGATAATTACATTGTTGAGCTTTAACT
>DASWDL010000223.1:0-4757 GCA_036395315.1 Nitrososphaeraceae archaeon | reverse complement strand
AGACTGTCTTTCAAAAATTCAAATTCCTAAATTAGATACTTATGACGATCATATTTTCGTAATCCTGAACTTTCCTATTATTGATAGAGATAAAGGCGTCCCACGTCCCACCCAACTAGCGATATTTGCAGGCAATGATTATTTAGTAACGATTCAGAGAGAAGGTTTAAATGCCCTTAATGAAGCTTTTCAATTCTGTAAGATTGACGAAAAGTACCGAGAATCCTTTATGGGGAATTCAGCTGGCTACCTCTTACATAGTGTGATAGATCTGCTAGTTGACGACCTTCTTCACATTCTTATGAAAATTGAAGGAAACTTAGACGATATTGAAGACGTCGTTTTTGATGAAAAAGCAGCAGTTGCGCGTGAAATTTCGTTTTTAAGAAGAGAAATAACCACGCTAAGAAGATTAGTATTTCCTTTGAAGCGGACGATATTCGATCTTAGTAAGGAAATTCAGCGGCTCTCTGAAGAAGATCTTTCTCCTTACTTTGACAACGTAAGGGATCACGTCGATAAGGTAATAGAAGTGCTCGACGAGGCAAAAGAGACGATCGAAATTTTTAAAGACACTGACTTTATGCTCAGCACTGAAAAGTCTAACAAAATTTTGGCAATTTTGACGATACTGTTTACTCTGTCAATCCCAGCTTCGGTGGTGGCTGCCTTCTATGGCATGAACGTGAACTTGCCAGGCGGTATTCAGACTGGGTCTGCAACGTTTCTAGGACCCTATACTTCCTTCTTGATAATGATTCTCGTGGCGATAATTCCGGCAATTGGGATGATTTATTGGTTTAAAAGAGAAGGGTGGTTAAAATCTTAATTCCATTTGGCAACACACGAATATAGATAGTGATACCTGTTTCAATAACAATTGACCAATAGTGTTAGTACCCTGAAATTACAAAAGTAGTAAGTTACTAGCTATTATGTCTCTAAATCAAAGGCCTGATTTACTACAAGGTCAAGCGATCTTTACTTCAAAGTACAATCGCTGTGGTAGAGGGCAGAATCAAATCTTTCCATGCACCACTTTTTATTTCTAAGCTTGTGATCATGATAATAATGCTTGTGACAGGCTGTGCATCTGTGTAGATGTTGCTCTTCGATCCCATCACTTGTCATAATTCAGTTCAGAGCCTCAAAGTATATGGCCATTATTATCTTAAAGAATAATGCCTTGACGGTTAATAACACTAACCTATCATTTGACTCAATTGCTAAGAAAAGACTAACCTCGGTAGCCTGGTCCGCAGGAAAAGTGCTAGCGCTATTGGTATAAGGGAAGCTAATGCTACTGTGAGAAATATTAGACTGTAGGATTCAGGAGATGGAAATGAACCAAGTGTGCCTTTGACAATAATTTGATGCGTTTGCATGTATATACCTGCGATTGCAGGTCCTACGGAACCACCCACCAAATTAAAAAGTACAGTCATTCCAAGCGATATTCCACTGAATTGTATTGGTGTGGACTGCAAAACAATATCGAAGCCTCCTACTTGGATTAGCGATAAACCAGCGGCTATTACTGCAAGGTTTGTAGCGACAAAGAAACCTGTTGAGTGAAAAATGAAAAGACTGAAAAAACCTATTGCGCTAACAATGCTTCCAATAATGGTCGGTTTTATATTGCCCATTTTGGATATTATGAACCCAGAGGATGGTGCAAAAAGTAAAAATACAATCATAAATGGGAGTTGAATATTTGCACTTGTTATAGCAGTTCCTCCAAATCCTAACGGGATAGGACTCCTTACTAATACGGGTATAGTTTGAAAGATGGTAAACATACTTAGAAATGCAATCACCAAAATCACATTGGCAGAAAGGATCAACTTATTTGAAATCAAATTCAGATTTACCAAGGGCGAGTCTGATCTTCTCTCTATAATTATGAAAAATACTAACGAAACGGACCCCATTGATAAAAATATTGGGACTAGCGGTGATCCAGTAATGTTAGTTGTCTCAGAATAAGAAAGAACCAGCAGAAACGAAGTTATTGTAACTGCGAGAGTCACGGTGCCCTGTATGTCTATGGAAGCAGTCTTGCCAGTTCTTGTGTTGTCATTACTTTTTCTCAGTTTATTTTGTGCTTCATCAATAACGCCTCTACCCTTTGGTAAAGACAATATCGCGCCACCACTCTGACGGTCCTGAATTAGTTGCCTGATTATAAACCATAATCCGATGGCAACAAATACTATTGAAAAAAATGTGGAACGCCATCCAAAATTTTCGATAATACTTGAACCAAGTGCTAAACCTACTACGGATCCTGCAGCAAACATAGAGCTAAATACTCCAACACCGATTGCGAGTTTTTCTTCTGGGATTTGATCCCTTATTATGCCAAATGCTACCGGAAACATGGAAATGCCGATTCCTTGTATTACTCTTGCGATTACAAGTACTGTAATATTGGGTGAAAACCCTCCCAAACAAATACCCAGGATATAGATGATCATTATTGTCATGACCATCCTTTTTCTTCCATAGATGTCAGATAACCTTCCGGCTATAGGGGTAGCTACTGCACCTGCGATTAGATACGATGAGAGGATCCATGAGGACATATTATATGTGATTTTGAATTCTTTAATGATATCAGGTATAGCCGGAAGCAACATAGTTTCGCCATACATAGTTATAAGTAGTGACAGACCCAAAATTGCAAGTGTAGTCCATGCCTTCCGGGGGATCTTTGTCGAAGTGTGTGTGGACATATATCCTTAAACCTTGACAGTTTCCCTGTAATAAATTCAATTGAATAACTGAAAATTTTAGGTAACCTCGTACTGATAAAATGCAGCTAGGCAAGCAAAGATTGCCAATAAAGTCTTCCAGACTTTACGATAATTTAACAAATAGCAAAAAAATGTAACAGGTTCCATGTTAATAATTACAAGAATTATGCTAACCGCGTTATAATATGAAATATCAACAGCCGGAATATTAAAGTCACCCTGAAAATCGTATTAAGCCCATGAAACTAAATTTCAGTATATTCAAGAAAAATACAAAAAACGATGGTTTCAAGTGCAAAGATTGTTCCATGACTTTTGAAGAAAAAGAAAGATTGGTAATACATTTTAGAAAGGCGCATACCGGCAGAGAAAAGCCCGACACGCCCCACTGAATTTCTCCATCTGATCCCTTCTGGCAATGTATTGCTAGTGCTATAACTGATACTATCACATCCGCAGTCTAACAATAATCCCCTTTATTGGTGATACTGTAAAAGAGATATTACATTTGATTTAAATTAAAAATTAAAAAATACCATTCTCTGCTGATTTGCACGGTTGTGCCTCGGTAGCTCGGATTCGGTGCCCAATGAGGTACCCTCGGTTAATGGTTTCAATGTTATCGGAGCCCAAGTGCATCCTTGAGATCTATTTCATGATCCTGCTCTTGAGCAATAATGCCCCTTAATTTTTCTGACAGAGCGTACTCACCGGCACTTTCGGCCTGACGTATTCTATCTCTATAATTCCTGATGGTTTCTTGCTCTGACTTCAAGTCAATCTCAAGCATTTTTTTCGAATCCTGTGCGAACCCCGCCTCTTTACTCTTTACCGTGGGGTCCCCACCTAAATAGTCAATCTGCTTTGCCACTACTAATGCATGTGAGAGCTCTTCTGAGGCGTGAACTTTAAGTTCTTCTGCAATATCCCCATATTCAGCCCCCTTTAAGGTAGAGCTAAATACAACATATTGAATTATCGCTTGATATTCCCGTGCGAGATCTTCGTTCAGTCCATTAATGATTTCTTCTTTGCTGGAACTTGAAAATGATTGTTTGTCAGGACCGCCAGTCTTAGACACAGTTTATGATCAGACTTTATGATTTATTAGAGTTGCAGCATATGTTAATCAATATCATTTGGGCAACGGTTTTCGTCTTTTACAATCTCTAAATTGGAGTTAAAAAGTCAAAATAAGTAATTAACTTGATATCATGATGTCTGATTGAGGGATTCAATTATTAAAAATGGTAACAAAGCCTTAGTCGCGGTGAAAACCAAATGCTTCCTCCCGAGAAATTGAGGGGACCGATAATGCCTAAAAATGGGGTCGAAATTAGTTAGGACAAGGTACGACCACTGGGAATTATTATACTAACGATATCACCAATAGAGATGCATTGCTAGGTTCATTCAACCTACTTCAAAGAGTTTTTTCGATCTATTTTGATATATTGTGAATATTTGGTTATTCATTCATTATTCTATCAGACCACTAAATAATGGCTGGCGGCAGATGGAATGAGTATTAACTCACAGGCATACCGTTCAAGGGTACACTTTTATCTCGCTCGTTGATTATTAACAGTTCTATAAGCGAGAGATCAAGATGACATCTACGGGTTCAGGGGACCTATTCTAGTAATTAGATCCTCTGCAATAGATGCTTCTAAAGCAATCACGAACTATAGAATTAGATAAACGGGGATAAAATAAAAAATAGCCTCTAACTGTAGACCGATTGTCGCCGAAGGATCTCTCGTGGCATCTCCTCTCGATAGGTAATATTATAGACCTGACAGTGGTAAATCGTTAAATGATGACCCTTGACTAATCGGGAAACTAAATACGCAGAAGATTTTCACGAAGCAACGAAGCATTCGGAGGTTAGCATTCAATTATTTCGACATCGCTTGGATTGGAGAAACAAATCACGTCCGTTTAAATTCTATACAGGGTTACCTCCTATTTCATTGTCTCCAGTCTTTCCTAAGCCTGAAT
>DASWDL010000222.1:0-9683 GCA_036395315.1 Nitrososphaeraceae archaeon | reverse complement strand
TGTTTTTTCAAATGGGTAGTCAATGGGTAGTTAAATTTTGCAATGGGTAGTTAAATGGGTAGTTGTTTTTTCAAATGGGTAGTCAATGGGTAGTTAAATTTTGCAATGGGTAGTTAAATGGGTAGTTGTTTTTTCAAATGGGTAGTCAATGGGTAGTTAAATTTTTCAAATGGGTAGTTAAATGGGTAGTTGTTTTTTCAAATGGGTAGTTAAATTTAAGAAATGGGTAGTTAAATTTTAAAAATTAGGTTTCATTACTATCAACCATAAAATTATATTCTCGTTATGAAAATTTTTATTTCTATTGCAGATGTCATCTAAACAGTTTTCTCTTGCACCTGATATATTTCCACCAAGTGGTGATCAACCGACAGCTATAGATCGCCTTGCAAACGGGATAATACAAGGTAAAAAGTTACAAACTTTACTAGGTGTGACAGGCAGTGGAAAGACCTTTACTGTGGCAAATGTAATTTCAAGAACCAACAAAAATACACTTGTGATTTCTCATAACAAGACACTGGCAGCTCAGCTTTATTCAGAGTTTAGACAGTTCTTTCCACATAACAACGTTGGCTACTTTGTAAGCTTTTATGATTATTATCAGCCTGAAAGCTATCTTCCCCAAACTGACACCTACATAGAAAAGGATACAGAAGTCAACGAAAAAATTGAAAAGATGCGCCTTGAGGCTACTGCGATGCTAATGTCAGGTGAGCCTACAATAATAGTCTCAACAGTTTCGTGTATCTACTCGCTAGGATCACCACAAGAATGGGATCAGAGTGCTATTACTCTGTCAAAGGGAATGGAAATTGAGAGGAAAACCCTCATTCATAAGCTTATCGAGGCCCGGTATGAACGAAACGATATAACTTTATCACCAGGGAAATTTAGAGTCAAAGGCGATATTATTGACATAATACCTGGATATTCTGAAGACATTATAAGGATATCTTTATTTGGTAACCAGGTTGAAGAGATAGGTGTTCATAATAGCGTTACCATGAAGAGAAAACGTGGTGCTGATACTGTCAAGATATTTCCCGCAAAACACTACATAATAGATGAGGATACAAAGACTGATGCATTATCATCCATACGCCTTGAACTTGAAAGCTGGCTTCCAAAACTTCCAGGGGAGCTTGAAAGGCAGAGACTAACATCTAGGACTAAATACGACCTTGAAATGATTGAAGAGTTAGGTTACTGCTCTGGAATTGAAAATTACTCGAGACATCTTGACGGGAGACACCCTGGACAACCACCATTCTGTCTTCTTGATTTTTTTGGAAATGATTTTTTGCTTGTAATAGATGAATCGCATGTAACGCTGCCACAGCTTAGAGGAATGTTCCTTGGTGATTATACCAGGAAAAAAAGCCTTGTAGACTATGGATTTAGACTCCCAAGTGCATTTGATAATCGTCCACTAAAATTTGAAGAGTTTGAGAAATATCTAAAATCAACAATGTTTGTCTCTGCAACACCATCAGATTATGAAAGAAAAAATAGTTCTGCAATTGTAGAACAGTTGGTAAGGCCAACGGGCCTTGTTGATCCAAAGGTTGAGGTAAGGCCAACAAAAGATCAGATAAAAGATATGATAAATGAGATAAATATGCGTGCGTCCAACAATCAAAGGATACTTGTCACAACCCTTACCAAGAGAATGGCTGAAGACCTTGCAGAATACCTCTCTAAAAAGGAGGTAAGGGTGAGATACATGCACTCTGAAATTGAAGGACTAGAAAGAACTGAACTGATACGCCAGTTAAGAATTGGAGAGTTTGATGTACTGGTTGGCATTAATCTATTAAGAGAAGGTCTTGATATACCAGAAGTTGGTCTTGTAGTAATACTTGATGCAGATAAAGAAGGATTTTTGCGTAACACAACAAGTTTAGTGCAAACTTTTGGGAGGGCATCAAGAAATATTGATGGAACCGTAATAATGTATGCAGACAACTTTACACAGTCTATGAAAGAAGCGATATCCGAAACTGAGAGAAGGAGGAAAAAGCAGATCACTTATAATCAAAAATATGGAATTACACCAAGGACTATAGTAAAGGCAGTTGCAGAGAGGGAAGATCAAGCAGGAATAGACGTCGAAATCAAGTCAATGTCAACAAAGGATCTTTCAAAGCTTGCGATTGAAATTGAGACAAGCATGAAAAGACATGCTGAAGACCTGAACTTTGAAAAGGCGATAGAATTAAGAGAACAGCTAACAAAGATAAAAAGAGTGTTAGACACTCAAATTATTGAGGCCTCAACTAGTAGATAGGCAATAATAGGTGTAGATGGCTAAATGAATAATATTAGTAATAATGTGGCTCGCGATAGTATAATCATCAAAGGTGCACGGGAGCACAATTTAAAGAATATCAACCTTGAAATTCCCAAAAACAAACTCATAGCTCTAACGGGTATTTCTGGATCTGGTAAATCAACTTTAGCCTTCGACACAATATACGCAGAAGGACAAAGAAGATATGTTGAATCTCTTTCCGCGTATGCTAGACAATTTTTGGAGATGATGGATAAACCTGATGTTGACTCTATTGAAGGTCTATCTCCTGCGATATCAATACAACAAAAGACCACTAGTAAAAATCCCCGCTCGACGGTAGGTACGGTCACAGAAATATATGATTATTTGAGATTGCTTTATGCCAGGATAGGAGTATCTCACTGCCCCCAATGTGGAAGAAAGATTACTACGCAATCTGCTGATTTTATAACAGATACAATATTAAAGACATCAAAAGGAAAAAATGTTCTTTTACTAGCTCCAATTATAGAATCAAAAAAAGGAACGTATGAAAAATTATTTCAGGAATTAAAACAAAACGGATACGCTAGGATAAGACTTGATGGTGAAATAATCAATTTGAATAATGATGATAATGAAGATGACAATGGTAACGATAACAAGAAAGATACTAAATATCCTAGGCTTAACAAACACAAGAAACACACAATAGAAGTCATTGTCGATAGAATACGGCCTTCAGTTGAGGATAGGTCCAGGTTGTTTGATTCGGTACAGACTTCCTTAAAAACAGCAAAAGGGATAATCAAAATTTTAGTTGATGATAAAAGTGAAACAGTTTACTCACAAAGAAAGGCATGCACAAAATGCGGAATAAGCGTTCAGGATCTAGAACCTCGTTCATTTTCATTTAATTCACCGTTTGGTGCATGTAAACAATGTAATGGATTGGGTATCAAAGTTGAGTTTGACCCAGAATTAATTATTCCAGATAGAACAAAGAGCATTTTAGACGGTGCAATAAAACCTTGGGCAGGACACTTTGCAACATTTAGATCTTCAATGTTGCGCGATGTTGGAAAGAGATTTGGTTTTAATCTCTATCAGCCCATATCAGGCATGACAAATAAGCAAATTAACGTTATTCTATATGGTACTGATGAAAATATCCATTATAGATATGAGTCTAAGACATCTGATTCTACTTGGGAATATCGTAGTTCTTTTGAAGGGGTCATTCCTAATTTAGAGAGGACGTATGCCCAGACAGATTCTGATTCGAAACGACGTGACATGGAGCAGTTCATCAGAGAGCTGCCTTGTGAACTTTGCAAAGGAATGAGACTTGGTCCTGATTCTTTGGCGGTCAAGATTGCTGGCAAGTCTATTATGAACATATGTGATTTGTCAATTGACAGTTGTTATAATTTTTTCATGACACTTTCTCTTTCAGAGACTGACAGTTTTATTGCAAAGAATATTCTAAAGGAGATAATATCAAGACTTGAGTTTCTTAAAAATGTTGGACTAAATTATCTCACTTTAAACAGGATGACCTCAACACTATCTGGTGGCGAATCGCAGAGAATACGTCTTGCTACACAGATTGGTTCTAACCTTACTGGTGTGTTATATGTACTTGACGAACCTACAATTGGTCTGCATCAAAGGGATAATAGCAGATTAATTGAAACACTGAGAAAGTTAAGAGATCTTGGAAATACACTGATAATAGTTGAACATGACGAGGAAGTTATTAGAAGCTCAGATTGGGTTATCGATATTGGAGAAGGGGCAGGAATCCATGGTGGAAGGGTCGTAGCAAATGGAATGCTGAAAGAAATTATGCAAAATGACGATTCTATAACAGGAAGATTTCTTAGAGGAGATGATACGGTTTATCACAAAGATAGGGTAAGAAATCCGAATAGTTGGCTGACACTTCACAAAGCCATGGAAAACAATCTAAAAAAGATAACAATAGATTTTCCTCTAGGGTGTATGACGACAGTAACTGGAGTATCGGGATCTGGAAAATCAACTCTTGTAAATGAGATACTCTTCAAAGCATTGTCAAATCACTTTTACTCATCTAAGGAAAAACCCGGCTTTCATGAAAAGATAACAGGTCTTCAAAACCTGGATAAAGTAATAGGAATCGATCAATCTCCTATTGGAAGGACACCCAGGTCTAACACAGCAACATACGTGAATGCTTTTGGTCCCATACGAGAGATCTTTGCAAAAACCATGAAAGCCCGAGAAATGGGATACAAGCCTGGTCGATTTTCATTCAATGTTCCTGGTGGGCGATGCGATTCATGTGAGGGAGCTGGGGTTAAGAGAATTGAAATGCAGTTTCTAGCTGACGTGTATGTGACTTGTGATGAATGTAAAGGAAAAAGGTACAATTTAGAAACCCTGGAGATAACATACAAAGGCAAGACAATTTCAGATGTCCTCAATTTGACTGTTGAAGAGGCACTTCAATTCTTCTCAAACATCTCCTCAATAGAAAGAAAACTCTTGACGCTTCATGACGTTGGATTAGGGTACATAAGACTGGGGCAGCCGGCAACAACACTTTCAGGAGGAGAGGCACAGAGAATAAAGTTATCATCTGAACTTGCAAGAAGGGATACTGGGAGAACACTCTATATTCTTGACGAACCAACTACAGGATTGCACTTTGCGGACGTGAAAAAGCTTCTTCATGTCTTAGATAGACTTGTGAACGTTGGGAACACCGTCATTCTAATTGAGCATAATCTTGATGTAATTGCATCCTCTGACTGGATAGTTGACCTTGGTCCTGAAGGCGGAGAAAATGGCGGAAACATTGTAGTTACTGGTACACCGGAACAAGTATCAAACCATATTTCAAGTCATACCGGAAAATATCTCAAATCAAAGTTAATGGTAAGTCAGACAATAAGAAAAAGTAAAACTGGTGTACGAACTTAATATCTTCTATATCTAATAAGAGTTTAAATCAATCTGAACATATAAAGAAAGTACGCGAAAAAGGGCTCCTGCTTCCTTTTGATCCAGGAGTATATATGATGAAAAATAAAGAAGGTAGAATAATCTACATAGGTAAGGCAAAGAATCTTCGCAAGCGTGTCCTATCCTACTTTACATATGGCCATTCTCAAGAGTTATCAAATTGGAAAACAATGAAGCTCATAGGAAAAATCCAAGATATTGATTTTCTTGTCACTGATAATGAGATTGAAGCTTTTTTGCTAGAATCAAATCTAATTAAACAATATAGACCGCTTTTTAACATTGATCTCAAAGATCAGCAACGATACACTTATCTTAAAGTTTCAGATGAATTATTTCCCAGATTACTCGTAGCAAGAAGAAACAGAGATGGTAAATTTATGGGCCCAAAAGGCAGAGTATTTGGACCTTTTGTACATGGAAGCTCAAAATTTCTTGCCATAGGTTTATTGAGAAAAATATTTAAAATTAGAATTTGTAGTAGACTCCCAAAAAGACCTTGTCTTGAATATTTCATAAATAATTGCGATGCTCCATGTATAAATAACGTTACTCGGAATGAATATATGGCAAATGTTGAATCGCTTGTGAATATACTGCAAGGAAGAAAAAGTATTGATGACTTTGTAGAAAAAATGAAAGAGGATATGAGTATTGCTTCGTTAGGACTTGATTATGAAAAAGCAAAAGAAATTAGAGATACTGTAAATCGACTTGAGAACTTGAGATCAAAACAAAAGATTGAACAATCAATCAGTTCCAGATCTGAAGAGGAATACGTTGGGATCCAGTATGACCGCCTACAATCGAAAGCATATATTTTGATTCTCAGGAGGTATCGTGGAGTAATTAGGGACAGAAAGAAATATGAATTTGAGTTAGTTGGTGATAACTCTTTTTCTACTTTTTTGTTACAATATTATAATTCCAAGTCATCAGTACCACGATTTATCTATGTTAACGAAGAACCAGATTCAAAGCAAGTACTTGAAAGGTCCTTAGAAAGGATTGCCTCACATAGAGTGAACATAATAAAAATATCTAACAGAACCGATGTTGAAAGAAAACAATTGATGAACCTAATTATTAGAAATTTATTAACGTATATATCAAAGGGTTATGAACCTGCCTTATTTGAGCTAAAAAGAATACTGAATCTTAAGTCATTACCCAATATTATTGATTGTTTTGATATTTCAAATCTTGGTTTATCAGTAGCTGTTGGTTCCTGTGTTAGGTTTGTTAATGGGATTCCTGAAAAATCATATTACAGAAAATTTAAAATAAAAACCATACGAGATCAAAATGATTTTGCAATGATAGCCGAGATTGTAGGTCGCAGATACTCGAAAGAAGATAGACTGAATTTACCTGATTTGGTATTAATTGATGGTGGAAAAGGTCAGCTTCACGCTGCACTTAATGCCCTATCAAAATTAAGTATAAAGATCCCCTGCATATCAATTGCAAAAGAAAGAGAAGAAATATTTGTACAATTTTCTCATTCGCCAATAGTTATCCCAAAGAGTAACCAATCACTTAAAATATTACAATACCTAAGAGACGAAGCTCATAGGTTTGGACTTACTTACAATGTAAAGTTGCGCGATCTGAAATAAATTGCATGTATGTGGGTGAGCATAAAGATGAAGGGATTGTAAAATTAAGTTCCTATGCTAAAATTTGAATTGTTTTATCAAGTGCAAACACTGTTCGATGTTTATGTTTACCAACCTTGCACTACTTACCCTCTAACAGCTCCGAGGGTCAAACCTCTAATCATCCTCTTTTGGGAAATTAACATTAAAACGACAACAGGAATAAGTGCAATGTTTATTCCGGCAGTCAGGTAACCCCAGTCTATTCTGTAAAGTGAAATGAACTGGTATAAGGCAACTTGAAAAACCATGACATCAGGTTTGTTAGACAGAACAATAGGTAACACAAATTCATTCCATGAAAATCTGAACGATAAGATGGCTGCTATCAGAAATCCTGGCATGGACATTGGCACAATGATATGCCAGAGTGCCCTTAATTTTGAGCAACCATCTATTAGTGCTGCTTCTTCGAGCTCCTTGGGAATTGTTTCGAAATAATTCTTTAGTAGAAAAATGTTGAGTGGTATAATAAGGATTTGAAATGTCAATACGAGTGCAAGAAGCGAATTTAAAAGCCCAACATTAGCGAGCATTATGTATAGTGGTATAATGTTTATGACTACTGGGATCATAAATAATCCCAATATTGTACTCATCAGCAAGTTTTTTCCTTTAAATTCAAACCTTGCAAATGCATAGGCTCCAAGTGCGCTTACAGCTACGCTCAATCCAGTACCTCCAATACTTACTAACAGACTGTTGAAAAGGCTTGTCACTAGTTTTGGATCGGTAAGGACAAAGAGATAATTATCCAACGTAGGTGTATCTGGTAAAAGTTTGGGAGGAAAGCTAATTGCTTCTTGATTTGGTTTAAAGGATGTTGAGAGTACCCATAGGAGAGGAGCCAAAGTAATAAAGAGATAAACTGCAATAACGGAGTATATTAGAGTCTTTTCAATTGGGATCATTTTATCACCCTGTGTATTAATGATTGAAAGTGGAGTTCAAGCCATTGTCGCCAATTTGGATTCAGATTTAGTATTCTAGGTTTCTTACATTTGTCTAATTTCAACTGTTCTCTCTTTTCTCCTGAAAAGTCTGATATACGAATATGCTAGAACCAAGTTCATACCTATCAAAAGGAATCCTGCAGCAGCGCCCTTTGACAATAGTCCAAACTCAAAAGCTTGTCTGTACATATATAGGGATGAAGTAGTGCTTGCGAATAGTGGTCCCCCGTTTGTCATGACAAGAATTAGATCAAAGAAATTTACCGACCACATAGTTATAAGTATAAGATTTATGATGATAAATGGTCTTAATAAGGGGAGTGTTATGTAGAAAAAACTTTTAATTTTTGATGCGCCATCTATGCGTGCTGCTTCATAAACTACGGGACTTATCGAAAAGAGTCCTGCTGTTAAAAATATCACGGTAAATGGGGTCCCATGCCACATGTTTGCAATAACCAATGTCCATACTACCATCCCTGGATCTGACAACCAAGCAACAGGGTTTAATCCCATCTGTTCAAGACCGTAATTTAAAACTCCAAAACTATCACTAAAAATGAACTTGAATGAAAAACCAGTTATGACTGCAGAAACTGTCCATGGTATTATGAACAAGGCACGAAACGTATTGGACCCCCATATTTGTTGATTCAATACTACTGCAAGGACCATTCCAACAAAAAACTGAAGAGCCACTGATCCTCCGACAAATAATAGGCTTACCTGAAGCGACATATGAAAATCAGGATCACTTAAAAGGTTTGAGAAATTCTTGAATCCGACATACTTCCATTCCCCCAGAATTGTAGTTAGAGATACATTGTGCATTGATATGTATATGTTCCAGATAAGTGGAAACAGAAGAAACCCAACTAGTATCGAAAGAGCTGGTACTAAAAGTAAATATGGCTGTAAGCTCCCAGCTCTTGCCTCCAGCTTGAGTTTCATTTGGTTAATACGGTAAAATAAAAAGATCTTGTACTTGAAGGTGGCAGCTAAGACCAACCAAGTACTTCTGCAGATTTTTTGGCAGCATCATCTAACGCTTGTTTTGGTTCCTTCACACCAAGATAAACTTCATCAATCGCCTGTCTGATGTTATCGGCTATCTGTGGGTATTCTGCAATGCTCGGTCTACTATGCCCTATAGATAGCATTGATATGAGCTCTTTATAATATGGTATTGTTGCATTAAGCTGAGTCGAATACGTTCCTTCGGCTATTGGTTTTTGAGTTGGAAGATATGCATAATTCGCTAACATGGGTGCAAGCACATCTGGCTGTACCATTATTGTAAGCAATTCCCAAGAAAGAGCTTTATTTGTAGAAGTTTCAGGAATCCCGAGCATCCATCCGCCCATCATTGTGGCACTAGTGTCACCTTCTTTTGGAACTGGAAACATAGGAATCATACCAACACTCTTATCAAAATTCTTCGATTCATTACGGGGAAAATGTCCTAGTAACCAAGAGCCTTCCAACATCACTGCAAATTTCTTGTCTGCAAACTCCTTACCCCAGAAGTGATTTATCTGAGGTTTTATACCCGCCTTTACTTGATCACTCAAAAACTCGAGGGCTTGTACGCCTTCTGTACTGTTGTAAGCAGGAAACCAGTAGGTTCCCTTCTGTGGATGTCCGCTTTTTTGCTTGACTATTTCACCACCAAGCATCCATAGATATGGGTACCACATATCTGGAGAGTGGCTAGCGCCGACAAGGTGCATTGCTTGAATTCCCTTATCTTTAGTCGAGTTTTCCAATTTCTTAGCTGCTTCTATATAG
>DASWDL010000221.1:0-2506 GCA_036395315.1 Nitrososphaeraceae archaeon | reverse complement strand
TAAACGTTCCTACATGAAGTTCATAAATTATATAATCCTTTATATCGGTTCCCCTCCATCTATTGTCGGTCCATTCAAAATCAGCATGCATAACTGTCCTCGAATAATTATGCACACCGTCAGGCTGGTAATTTGAAAGAGGGTCGGGCCTTTTCTTTGTTCCATCAAGAATATAAAAATAGTTAATCTCTTTATGATATGCCGAAACAGTAACTTCGTAGAATACTCCATCCACTCTGGCCATAGGGATTTTTTCCTGGCTTCCGTCGTCATGGACGATTAGTAACTCTACGGATTTGCTATAAGGTGTCCAAACCTTGAATTTGACTTCTTTTTCAGTACCATGAGTAGCTCCAAGTTCCAAGAGGTGGGTGCCCTTCGACTCTGCAGGCATAACACTAGGATAACAACAATATTATAGTTAAATGATTTTTAATGAGGTTAATTTTCCCTCATACGCGTGTGATGGTGGTAATTTGAAATGTTTGTAATGCTTTGGTTCAATCTTTTCTCAGTATAAAACATTGAACTTGAGTTGAAAAATCTGATATTAGTCAAACGAGGGGAAATTGGTAAAACGCCTCATTTGAATTCTCCTGCCATTATTTGGGGCACGAGTGATAAACCCAAATAAAAAACGATTCTTATCTATTACTTAACAAGCACGACTAGCGGTCGCTACTGCACAACTATGTGTGTAACTGTTAAGTAATTTGCTAGTCAAATATCCATATGGGATTAAAGGATCTCTTTAAACGTAAGAATAAGGATGAGAAAGATCCAATGTCTCCAGAAAACATAACCTCCCACGAACCGACGGCAGTCAAGCGAGACAAAAGCAAAGAGGACCCGGAAATATCACAAGATCCTGTTTGACGGCCCTGATTTCCTATCGAAAAACTGTAGGTCCGTGACTGGGATAGGTGACTATTTAAGTCGATTGGATCTAATCTAATATAAAATTTACTCGATTTTTATAAATCTTATAAATATTATAGGTTACAATAATAATGTAAGGAGAAATTGTGAATGATTAAAGATGTCATGCAGCTTTGGACTGACGAGACCTTTACAGACTTTGCCATTCGTTTTAATGATCTGGGGTTTGTTGCGACGAGTAATAGCAATGCATTGTTCACTAAAATTATCGACGAATCCGATTGCACTGACAGCCATTGTTATGACTGGGGGCACACCCTTACTGAATGGGTAAATTTTTACCTGTGCAATTTGTCGAATTATCTTGAAAGGGAGGTGGGAAGCGGGTTTAATAATAAAGGATTCTCAGACAGTAGGAGCTTCACAACTGGGGGTTTGACCTCTATAACCAGATCTGGTTTAAAATTAACAAGCTCTACTGCCGACTTTGTAAAATGTAAATACTGTAATTTACGGTATGCTCTTTTTGAAGAGTGTCAAGACCATGAAGCATTTTGGCACACTCTTGAAATCAGTAATGACTGGAATCGTCACCAACTGACAACTGAAAGCCCCAGCGGCAAGTGTATTAAATAATGTGAGGCAGTACAATTCCAATATATGGTCTGCGGAATAACGGGGTGCAAAAAACCCACCGACAACGCAAATATATTGTACATCGAAGGGACCGGTCTCGAAAAATTAGCTCTCTGTCCTATTCATTCCAATAAAGTCAAAGAATGTCTTGAATTTATCCCCATAGTGGAAACAGCCGACGAAGAAGACTAGTTTAACCTACATAGTTGCGTGAAGTAAAACGAGCCGGGCATACTTTTTTAAAGTTATATGGTCAAACTTTTCCTCTTTAACTGCCATTGCCACCACCTTTCTAATTCATTGCCGTTAAATGTCGCTTTCTATCCCTCTCTGACAGGGCTTCGTCCAAATGAACAGCGGCGCTTATGAAACCCATATGGGCATATGATTGTGGGAAGTTTCCTAGCAGTTCGTGAGACCTAGGATCTATTTCCTCGGAATATAGCCCAAGGTGATTTGATAACTTTAATAATTTGATAAACAACTTCTCCGCTTGCTTTATTTTTCCAAGTCCAATTAGACATTCTACCAACCAGAATGTACAAATTACAAAACTTCCTTCAGGAAATTGATTTACCTTTCCGTTAGGCTCACCCTGATTAGTCTTCGCATGAGTATCATTAAATGCATAAGAGCTATACCGAAAAACAAGTTCATCTTGAGTCAGTTCTTTTCGAATTCTTCCCATGGTAGAGACTACCTTGGGATGATCGAAGGGCAGAAATTTGACTAACGGCATTAGCAAGTTAGCTGCGTCAAGCACGCTATCTTTTCCGTAATACATCATAAAGGCCTTTTTTTTCTTTGACCAGCCTTTCTGAATAACTTCAGCTTTTATTCTGTCCCTAAGTAATTGCCACCTGCGGGCATCATCAAAATACCCCAAATAGCTAGCTAATTTCATTGCTCTATCAAGTCCTACGTAACACCACCATCGGGATTCTACATAGCGCCTTCGTGGACCCTCCCTAATCTCCCAAATACCGTGGTC
>DASWDL010000220.1:0-5751 GCA_036395315.1 Nitrososphaeraceae archaeon | reverse complement strand
AGCCATTAGAGGCACAAGAAGAGTATGGATTGTAATCATAACTAAGATTAAGACTGAATTTTTTGGTCATACCCATGCACTTTCTAAAAGCGAAATGTGCTGATATCTACCTTCTGAAAGTATTGCCTAACCGTTGACTATAAGCTCAACTTGTAACCGTGAACAAGATGGGTATCATCTTAAAGGTAATTCCCGAGCAAAGCTAATAGTTAATCCGTGTAGTTTATCATAGTCAATTTTGGAAATTTCATCAATTGTTACTGGGATTTCGGACGTTTCAACGAGACATACTGGACAAATACTGATTAGTCCACGGGTGTTGAAGCAAGTACAACTCCAATAACACCTATCGCATAAAACTAAAAGATGTTCTGGAAAACACTCTCCTGTGATAGCCATTTGCCTGTCGTTTAAGCTTTCATAAGGGATGATTGCTGATTCTGGTGAGCTATCTCTTGTCATTATATTGTACATCGTCCGATAGTTTAACAACGTATTTGAGAATATTCTGGAAAGTTACCTGAAATTACTGTTTTATCGGTAATAGTATCATCCATACCCAGAGAGCAGGAACTTTTATTACCCGCTTTCCTTTCACTGTTCAAGTAATAATAATCAGGCAGTGAACAGAGTAGTTATCTAATCGTTGACAGAAAGTTGCTGTCGTACTCTTCTACCATAAATTCGGTGAAGCATATGTTACAAAATAAGGTGTCGGCGACCAAGCGTTGTTCCAGAATCAGGTCTGCTGCATCGTAAGATTTTTGACATGTACTCATACTATCATAACGTCATCCAACTATCTAAGGGTATGTACACAACATTGTCCTGGAATGAAGAGAAAGACTAATTTTTTGAATTAACTCTGGTAGTTAATACGTAATTGGTTGCAAATATTGGTATCCAATACCTCTACATCATGAGTTTTTATTAGAATTTATCCCACGACTATGAAGGCCTTCACCACGTCCCCAATTGAAAAGATGAGCCTTTCTGAGAGTGAGTAAAATCATATCCTAGCGGAAAGAGCTTACCAGATTAAGTGTTTCTTACCCGCTGAAGTTACTAGTTGATGTCCAAAAATTTCTACGACCTAAACACTCATAGTTCATAAACGATGGACAGTTAATTTCAATTTCGCATTGACAAACCACACCACAAATTTTGCATTGGTGTAAATGGATTTGCCCTGCCACAAATAATCATAGCTTTAAAGATTAAAATACATGTAACTAACTTTCTTTAGTATTAATCGTTCTTTTAAATAACAACAAATATTTCCTTAATAGATATATTGTCCGAGATAGATTAGCGGGAAGTCATTTCCATCTCCAAATAGAAAGTTTAACTTGGCCAATCAGTTAAAGTGGTGGACTATGTGTATTGGTATGAGCATTATGATATCATTTCTTGTGCCATTTCCATTGTCACTCCTATTGGAATTTGAACATTTTAGAATTAGGCGAGTGATGAAAAAATTGGCATTTGCGATCTCAAGGAAATATTTCGTTCATTTTCGAATCCCTAAGCAGGTTGTCAACCGTTGAAATCTTTCTGCATGAATTGTGTAAATGAACATAGAGAAATTGCTTGTCCAATGTGCGCCCCCAGCTAGAATCTTAAATTTATCGTTACTAATAATTATCTAATAGCTCAGATAAGGATATGCAGGATCTCAAAATAAATTATCTTAAAATTAGCCTGGGGTTTAAGTCTGTTAGATCCCCTTAAAATATATGCACAAATGCAACGAGTACTGAGCTCCCAACATCACCTAATGCAGCAAGCGTCGTCGATCTCCAAATGTTGAGATAAGGGGAAACAAGTTTGTCGGAATGCATAGACTGATGATATCCAATATTAAGTGTTCTGATTGATGTTACCAATAGTTAGAGTACATTGAAAGTTTATATTTTCTGTTGACAATTAAACTGTCCGATCCGCGTGTATAACAACTGGTATGAGGAAGGAGGGCTTCTGTATATCTGTCAATTCACTTGGTGTTAGAGAAGTTACAAATATACAGAAACCCTGTATAGCAGGCAATAGTAGGGTTCTATAAGTTTAACCTATATCGATTAGTAAAAGTTGCATATTATAAATTCTGAAATCGCCCCAAACACAAATCCCAATGACTGGTCGATCTTTCTATGAAATCCGTATAACTAGCTCAATTTCTTAGAATATCCAAACCAACGGGTTATTCGCAATTCGATTTTCTATTTTCTGTTATTAGAACGATATTCGATAAAGTAACTACTAAACATTTTTATATAAATAAATTAGTCCCCTGTGTGTGTTAGATATAAATCTGGTACTACTTGTGTCCTTGACGATATCATTAACAATGACAGGCTATTATAGTTCGATCCCTTCTGTTAGTGCAACGGAGTTCCTTTCTCCCAGCGCCTATGATAAAGTGAAAAATTGTACACAGGATTTAAGCAAACGTCCCACACCTATTGAATATTTAACATATTTTAATTGTGGACATGTTTCGAGTTCGTCGAATGGTCAAACCATAAGAGACTTCACACTAATAATAAATGAAAATCAAAAAATTCCGATATCTGACGAGGGTCATATATTTGATGGCTGGACTTTCAATGGAACCATCCCGGGACCTACCATGAGAGTCACACAAGGTGACCATGTCAGAATTAAGGTCATAAATAGCCCGGGGAACCAGCACGCTCATTCTTTGCACCTTCATTCTATCCATGCAGCAGTGATGGACGGGGTATCAATGGGAGGCTATGAAGGAGGCGCCATACCGCCCGGTGGTAGCTTTGTATACGAATTCATAGCCGCGCCATACGGGGTTTTTCCCTATCATTGCCATGTCGACCCTATTGCAGACCATATCAACAGAGGTTTGTATGGCATGTTGATAATAGACCCTAAGACTCCCAGAACACAAATGACAGAGTTCGCTATGCTAATGAACGGATACGATTTGAATTTCGATCAGGAAGGACCTGTGAGTATTCCGAGCCCCGCAGAATCTAATAGTGACCAGCAAATAGTTAAGACAGCAGAATCTAACAATGATAAACAAGTCATTAAGCCAGTGGTATCTACGGTTAGTCACGATCATGAACATGGTAAAGCTGATCTGGGCAAAGGTAAGAAGTTAAAGGTACTAGCTCCCACAGAGAATTCTTCTGCAAAAGCTGACGACATACAGAGGGATAATGAAATCTATACTGTAAATGGAAAGGCCTTCGAGTACATGAACCATCCTATACAAATACAGGCTGGCAAGCCTTATAGAATATACCTTGTAAACATGCTGGAATTTGATTTAGTCAACTCGTTCCATATGCATGGCACGATGTACAACTATACTGTCGCCGGAACAGAGGAAATACCAAATTACATGACAGACATAGTTACAATGTCACAAGGTGATAGAGGAATTGTAGAGTTCAAGTACGATTATCCTGGTCAGTACATGTTTCATGCCCATCAAGCTGAGTTTACCGACAAGGGATGGATGGGCTTGTTTGATGTCAAATCCAATGTAAGTGCAAATTCAAATAATAATAAGATCCTTTATTCTTGAATATAAAAATGTGATAAGTACATTACCCGACTTTTCTCACAAAATCAGAGATCATAAATTTGAGAGGGAGTAGTGTTTTATTTACTAAGGTCATTTAGAATTAGGGTTAACTTGGTTAAGGAATCAATTTAAAATCTCCTGCTAACGTGTTTGTCGCCGGGATGGGGGAATGTTTTATCAATTTCATTCCTCTGTTCTGGCTATTTAATTGTAAACTCCACTGCTCTTGAATTCTATAAACACCGAATAGATGAAGAAACGTTACCGTTATGAACAATGATAATAAGGGAGAATTGGATTTTCTGTCGATATGAAAATTAATGGAATATTAACCAGTCCTAAGACCCAGGCCCTACCTAGGACTATTAAAATACTAGAACTATTAAAATACTGGTATAAGACACTATGCTGGTGGTATATCACTATGGTATTGCAAGAAAGCAAGGAATTGATTGTAGAATATATCAAAAAACGCAATGGACAGGCAAATAAGAACGATGTGGCAAGATACATGGAAGACGAAGTTAAAAAGGAAGAATACAGAACCTCTAGGATGACAACTTACGGAATACTCAAGGAATTAGAAGAAGCAAAGAGAATAAGGGCGGTAAAGAGTGCCCGGAAAGGACAAAGTCATAAACTGATTTACAATGACAGGAACGACTATGACCAAATAGCCGAACAGATAACGAATATTGGGACAATGCTTCGAGAACATCCCGAAGCACAGGACCGAATGTTGAATCTTGCAATAATTAACCTAGCAAGGACGCATAAATACATCAAGAATGAAAATGATAAACAATCACTCACTAAAAGAATAATAGATTTATTGTTGAAAATTAGATATAAGAAAGAAGACTTGTTATCTACAATTTAGGTTTAGGTAAGCCCGATTCTTTCTCTAATCTCTGAACCTTATTCAATACTCCGTCTATCTTCTCCGTTCTGTCATTAATAACCTTGATGTCAATTTCGTACCGCTAGAGTAGCAAAAGAAGTTAGTAAATAAGTGGCACCGCACTGTCTTATTCTCGGACATAACTTCCTTTCTTTACCTCTGCAGACACAAAGGAACATTGACAGGTGGAACACTATCTAACTCTGTTACTGTTGTCCACAACTAGGAAGAACAATTTGATGTGTAATCGGTGTAAAGAAATAAAAGACATTTTTGTTCAAGAAGGAGATTTTAAACTTTGCAAAGAATGTGTGGACTCCTTGAAGGGCAAGCCTAGAAATTACTGGATCTTATAATAACTATTTGCATTTAGCTTAGATTATGAAAGTTTCATTGCCAGATTCAATCTTAAAAATACTATTATTTGGAGTGGTTAACCCCTTAGCAATATGCAGATAATAAATAGAAGTTATCAGCTTTGTACAAACCCAATGCCTTTGATCTTAACTTCGAACGGGATTCTTTGTTTTTATGTAGGCCAAATAGTGACCATGTCGAGGAGGGCACTTGACGCTAATTAAGGCATATGTGCCTGACGCCTTCTTCAAAAACTTTCTCATAGTAATATCGTCAAGATAGGTTTTCTCATCAAGTATTAAGTCACTAAGCCATTGGCCGGGCCAAAGGGCGTCTAGAGCTATGGTATGACCGTGGAAGCTCTGTACAAACTTAAGATCCAAGTTCCTGTCAATAACAATCTCCTTGGATGCACCAAATACCATATTTGTTTGGGAATGAAGGCGATTTAGCGCTTGCATTTCGAGATCCTTTCTGTTTGTGATTTTATTATCTGCGGTCCCATCAGGATTGATTTCATTACACTTATGTTTCTCTATTGCACTCCGGTCATGACCGATGTCATTAATATAACGAAACTCAAATGCTGTACAATGTCCGCAAAGGTAACCGGATATTCCAGATATGTCTCGTTTATCCATGATTAAACAGTTATTAGCGAACTCGTCGAGGATGGCTTGCGTAGACAGAATGAGATTATTAGTGGTACGTTTGTGCCAAGCTCTTTGACTTAGTTCTCTAAATTTCAAAAAATCCCGTACCATGTTTACAATTCTTTTGACAGGATGTCCCAAAATTGGCGTTCTTTATGTGATGAAGTTTCTAACACAGAGTAATCGTAGTGAACAGGAACGGAAGCACTTGCTATTACGTGTCTGACGTCAATGCCTTTTTCGTATTCGACTGCTGAGGGATCCTCAAGGTTGTA
>DASWDL010000219.1:0-6553 GCA_036395315.1 Nitrososphaeraceae archaeon | reverse complement strand
TTCAAACTAAGGAAAGATTGTAGAACGGACAGGGGTAATTCAACTTGCTGCTTCTGGGATTTGATCGGAAGGCCTATCAAGCATAATGAAAAAAACCAGTATTTGATTACGAACAAATTATTTTAAACGTATTAGAATACTTTCAAAAAATAAGGATTAAGAAATTTCGTGGAGCTGGCATAAAAATTGTGGTTCGACCAATGCTGCGGCTTCAGAATTTTGTAGTAAACGCGGTATTAAGATTAGGCGATTAGAGTAACCTGCTATGTCGTAGGGATAGTTGTAATCTTGTTTGGAATTTTGTTGCTGTCAATAGCTTTACAGACTGCGTTTACCGACAGCGGATAATCATTTCTGGTTTTTACTGTTTTATTCCTATAATCTGGACTGTTTTGCAGCTTAAGAAGTTCACGTAACACAGATATTTCTATCATGGACCTTAATAATGAGAATCCTGCGAGTCTGCCCATGTTTCCATGCAACAGGAGTTCCTTTACCGTACCGTAAGGTAAAAATTCATGTTTTTGTCTTAAGCTGGTAAGAACTAAGAATATAACCTTGGAATTTTTTTACTCGATTCAGGCATATCTATTACTAGTATTTATAATGTGTAATTGAACATAATTTGAATAAAGTTAATACTATTAGTTTTAGATAATAATTCAGAGAAGGCCTTATAATTGCAAAATCAAGATATTTAGTTGTAGGACAAAAGTATGATGTATGTTTACAAATGTGGACTCATACGACTTTTATGCTTATCCATTTTAATATTCGGTATACTAGTTACAATAACTAATTTTTCAAGGGTATTTGCAGCTGACTTGACGGGAACTAATAGGGATGACACATTATACGGTACTATGGCAGATGACAAGATTGTCGGCAAGAGTGGAAAAGATAGCCTATACGGTAACGGAGGAAATGACAAAATAAGTGGAGACCCAGGTGACGACCTTATCCAAGGTGATCCAGGAGATGATACGTTAAACGGAAACGATGGAAATGATATGATCTTAGGGGGTACTGGTGGGGATAAAATTGATGGTGGAAATGGAGATGATTATTTGGTATCGAGCTATGTAATTGGTTCTACATCTATCAGTGATGGAAAAGCTGACACTCTTACCTGCGGGCCTGGTATCGATACGGCTTTCATAAATCCATTAGATGGGGATACAGCTGCGGCAGACTGTGAGATCGTAGTTTCTACCCCATAATATTTTCTAGAGGAAGTCGAGAGTCCAGGACGAATTGATGATAGATCTTGGATAGATCGCTATAAGCTCAGAAAGTATTTGCAACATACAACTTAAAGGTAAATCGCTTATGACATTAGATAAATTGATCGAGAGGCTACAATATAGGAGCTAAGCACAAAATGTTTGACTGTTCTATGTTTGACAGAGGGAGAATGGTGGTAAAAATCGACTACTTGCCATCCATTCATCTTCTGTCGTGATTGGATAAGATTGTATCATGAATAATTACAATGTTTTTAATCATTTCTCAAGAATGTTAATCTAAATTTGACTTGTAGTAAAATGAATGACTACGAATTTCTCCCGGTCTCCAAACCACCTTAGAGTAATTTGAAGCAGATTGCCCAATCCAACAAAACTTGCTGACTAGGAGATACGAGTCCATCTATAGTGGTGTATCAGGATTGTGGTTTCTTTGGTTAGTTAATGCCTCCTCTCCTTACAAGAGGCCTAGTTGAGTTAAGACGGTCCGTTAGGAAACAGGAAAAACAAAACAGATTAGCAAGAGCAATGTAGTTGTATAATAGGAAGGCTTTAAAATAAACACCAATGTCAAACGCTGAGAATATTAGTCAGGAAAGGTAATAAATTCTTTCTGGAATTGGAGAAGAATTTATAGCTATGCAACTTGACCTGGAGATTCCTGTTGTAGTACGAGTTTTAAAGGAACTCGGAGAGTAAAAATCTTGAGAGCGAATCAATGCTGAATATGCTTATTAGGTAGTCCTTTACCATTGAAACGAATTATCTAGTTGTTTGAATTTTTCAATCCCGAGAGGTGTTAGTCTAATTATATTACTGTCAATTTCAATAATGCCCTTTTGTACCCCGTTTTTGTTTAAAATCTGTGTAATGGTATCTAAGCCAACCCCTTGAAAGAGAGAATGAAATTCTGCTACAGCAATATGTTTTTCTCCTTTTTCGCTTGCTTTCTTAAAGGACTCGCCTAAACTTTGTAAGAGTAAATTTTCGTCCAATTCGACTACTGCCTTTTCGTCCTTGTCTGACTCCAATCCCAGTCATGGATAGAATCTTCCTATTTTTTAAGCTCTTCGATGTCTGTCCACTCCATATTGCTAAATCTAGAATCTTAATCTGATTCATCTGTTTAGATAGTGGACATGGACTTGCTTATTTGCCAATGCTTTCGACAATTTTGGATTTGGGAGCGTGGAAAAACAGTCCTATTCCCTGTAGAAATCAAGTATCTTTTCAATAGCGGCATCTTCCTCACTCTTACTCGGTTGACCTTTTGGTCTAGTGTGTTCTCTATATCTCCGAGTATTCTTGTCAATAACTAGCAGATGTCTTATCTTATTCTTTAAAAAAAGTTCTGCTGCTTCCTCAGCGGTTGCATCAGAATTAATCGTAATTGGCGAAGATGACATTATCTCCGATACTCGTAAAGTACTACAATTCAATTCTTCCCGAGAACATCCCTTCCTAACTATATCTCTCTGTTACAAGTCCTATAGGTATCTTATTCATGTCAACTACAACAAGTGAGCTCACATTCTTTTCTGTCATCTTCCTGACAGCTTCCTGAAGAGAATCAGTCATTGAAGCATATTCCAGATTTCGGCTCATGAACTTTTCGATTTTCATATTTCGACGTCACACACCATACATTTAATTCTACAGTAACATAATTGTGACTGGACAGCAAATTAGCTATAGTTCCTTATCTCTTTTCTAAAATTACGTGCAACTTCATTTTTATTTTGAAATGATGTTTGATATGTATTAACAGAGTCTATAATGTCCTTATTTAATAGCACCGCATAAAGTACATTTCGAAGTTGTCATTAGTCTACGGTCAAATTTATAGTGATATAACGACTAAAGAGTAAAATCTAAATGCCACCTCAAACTGTGTAAAGTGCTAAGTTTCAATTCCCCTTAACCTGATTTATGGTGTTACTTAGACATATCAAATAATTGAATTGTAAGATATATCAAAATATCAAGAAGACAGGCTAATAATAATAGAAAATAAAATCAACGGCAGTACGGCAAACTAGTAATGATTCACACTTGTACTAGTTGGATTCTGGATGTGTATATCGAAAATGATGAGGCGTTATTATGACTTAAGACTGTAGATGGGAGCACAATCAAGTTAATAGATAAATATCAGCCTAGCCTCTACTTGCAACCAAAAAGTGAAGAAAATGGCTTAGAATACAATTCAATGATAACTTTGAATTGGAGTACGCCGGCAAGTAAAATTTTGTAATGTGGTTTTATTTCAATCATGAGTTGTCTGGAGACTTGTAGACACCTACAGTGCATTCACTGTTTGTAACTTGTTTGCATTTGTCGCTATGTCTCCATTGTCCATTCGTGAAATATTGTAGATGTTTGAAATTGTCTCTATCAGATATTATACGCTCGTGACCGTTCTTTGCAGTATTTGTCCTACCCATTATTTCTACTCTTCTTCGCATACTGTAATGATCCAAAATCAGTATTTAAATGCGGTTCAAAGACTTTAAAGTAATTATATATTATAAGTTATGCTGTACTCTATCCGTTGATGGGTACGCAATTTTGTGAAAGATGTCAAAAGGATAGAGATATCATGACCATCATCTCCAACCGCAGTTATGCCGAGGCGGTGTTGAGTTGTGGAGATTCAGCACGTTTGGAGCAAAATATACGGGTTCATTCCAATACTACTCGCTCTAAATCTAAGTCAGTTGAGCTAGCAGAAATTTTTGCACAAATCAATAAAACCGATTACTCTCCATTAGAAAAAGAAAGTATAAGGAGAATTTTGGAATTTGTAAATAGAGAAATAAAACATAATCCCCTACCAAAAATTGTTGATTCTTTGGGTGTTTCTCTTAAAATGTACCTTCCTCTTGCGTCATCATATATTATACTGCTAATTTCGAAATTTCTAAACTCTAAATGAATATTACATTATTCTGAATTTTTTTCTTGCCATCATCGCAACAATTGACGATCCAATAAAATGTCCAGAAGGAAACTGTTTCAGTAGGATTGTAATAGCAAAACTTCCTATCACCAAAAAGTTAAACTTCCTATCACCAAAAGAAAATGGTTCTGACACATTCAGAGAAGGCTTAGTCGTTGGGAAAGGAGAAACTGTGAATGAACCTATAGATAAACTTGCAGCGCGTGTGATTAAATTTTATAATTCGTCTCTTATAAACTTCCATCTCATTGAATTAAAAGGCGTGACTTTTCACGGTAGTCCGGCTCAAAGTTTGATATACACTTTTTCTATTCCTAACAATGGAACTATTAAAACCCTTGAATTTGGTACTCCAGAAAATAATCGCATTCACGTTTTTAGATATACGGCTCAGGAGAATAAATTTGATTCCTACCTGCCAACAATAAATAGTATGATTGACTCGTTTAGGTCGAAATAGAAAGGACTGAGAATGTGCAGACAAATCTTGACAAAATAGATACACAGATCATTAATTCATTGATGCAAGACGGGAGAAAATCTTTCAGGCAAATAGCCAGAGAAATAGGCGTGAGCACACCCACTGTAGAATCACATTTCAGCAGAATGATGGGATTGAGTAATCAAGAATATAGTACCAATACTTGATTGTGAAAGGATTGAGAAGCAGACTTCAGCTTTCGTTTATGTGAAGGTTGATCATCCATCTCAAACATTCGTGATAGCGAACAAGGTTTCTGCTATCCAAGAAATAAAAAATGTGTATTTACTTACCGGCGAGCACAATTTAATGTTTAAAGTAATTACTGATAAGCCGGAGAATGTAGAAGAATTAGTAAGAACAAGAATAGCAATAATAAAAGGAGTATTGTCAAGTACAATTCAGATAGTAACAAGAACGATTAAAGAATCTCAGAGTGTTACTATTAAGGAGGGAATTCCGATTACTATCAAATGTGATTATTGTAATAATGATATTCTGAAGAATTCCAAGACGCTGCAAGTTGGACAATATGAAAGAAACTTTTGTTGTAACTCTTGCTTAACATTGTACAAGCAAAAATACAAAGGACGAATTGATGCACTCTCTAAATAAATTGCCACTAGATTATTTACTTAATATCTAATGTGACCTGCTCTCCATCCCTTAGTAAGATATTACGAAAATCAGATACCGGCTTACCATCGAGTGTAGCAATAACAGTTTTACCGTTAGTATTGAGCTCTTTCCATATGTTCAGAAATTCACCGAGTGTGAAATTTCTCATGGCATTGATTCCACGTGGATAAGACCAGTTGCGTCATGGGTATGCAATGGTGACATACCTGCCATACCATATTTATCAAGAGAATGATCTCCATACAATAGCGGATCTTCGGCCTGATCCACCATCACCATTCCAATATGTGCAGGGACTACTACAGGTTGTCCATCCACGGTCACATTGAGACGAACGTGATTATGCAGTACCATATGATTAGCATTAAGTGTAGAACCTGACATGAAAAATAAACCAAATACTACTGCTGCACCAATTACTATGGCTATAGGAATAATGATCATAACATTTCTTTTCCTACGATGCCGTTCTACTGAGAAATAACTCCTATCTTTTTTATTGTTAGTCAAAGCAAGTTAAACTATAGAGCACTGATATTAATTACGAGTCATTTACAAACGTAAAGACTATTCTTAAATCCTACTAAGCTTATTTTAAAAGTAAATTGGCAAAAGATCCAGTCTGTGGAATGGAAGTTAACGAAAGTCGAGCAACTGTCACGTCTAGAGTAGGCGAAACTGTATATTACTTCTGCTGTCCTCACTGTAAATCACGATTTGATAATAATCCTAAAAAATTTACTATGGAATAAAATGTGATTATGTTGCCTGTTGAGTGTCTCTCTTTAGCTTTCGCTGATAAATTTTTCTATACACAAGATAGCCAATCAGAGTTACAGCCACACCAATTGCAGCATATCTGGCTATATCTCTTAAAAATATGAATAGGGAATGGCATATCCCATTGACGGGACAATTGGCCAAAGGAGACTATATCTTGCTGATGGATTTTACACCCTTTGCGACAAGTGTAGAAGGTCATAGTCATATCGCAATGAAAATTCCATGTAATAAAGATGGAACTCCAAAAACTACTATAGTTACTGGAATTGCACCTAATCTAAAATCTTTGGATGTAGGTAAAGCTATTAACAATGGTACGCTTAACGGTAAAAGCCTTGATTTGTCTAATGAAGGAACTTCTTGTCTGTATCATGCAGAGTTACCTACGGGTATTACTGATATTGCTCTAGTTAACACGTCCAATGATACATTGAATTTTGATCTAGG
>DASWDL010000218.1:0-4673 GCA_036395315.1 Nitrososphaeraceae archaeon | reverse complement strand
GCTTGTTAGACGTATTGGAGAGTGTTGCTGCAGTCGGGCCACTCAGTAAGTCAACTGCGAAGGGTATATAAAACAGATTCAATCAAATCCACTTCATAGGATATTTGTTGCAGTTATACAAGGAGAAAAAAACAGGGGCCTGGTAATAGGAACGACGACGCTTTTCGTCGAACCAAAATTCATCTTTACGGGAGGACGTGTGGGACATATAGAAGATGTAGCAGTTAGGCCGGAATATCAGAAGCAAGGGATTGGAGCCAAGCTAGTTAGATATGCCACAGAACAAGCCGCGTCCATGGGTTGCGTGAGGACCATATTGGACTGTTCGAATGAAAATGTTCCATTTTATAAAAAGATAGGTTATTCTCTTTTTGGAAATTGCATGAAAATTCAGCATGAGTGATTATAATCACAAAATTATAGGTAATAGAGGTTAGATATGACTATCCAAAGGCAGGCAGGAGGCGTTGACTTCATATTTGCATTACATGGAGGAGCAGTTACCGCAGCTCTCTGATCTTATGACTTCCAGACAATCACATATTCTTCTATTTCACCTTAACCTTCTCATAAACGAAAAGAACAATTAGAAGTAAAAACTAAGTGATATCGTCAAGGAAGGGGAAGAAAGAAATGAGGATAGAACGCGGTAGCCTATTTGTGTTCTCCAGTTGTCTGGTCTCTGCCACAGTACTTTCTTTATTTGTGTCAACAACCAATTTTCAAGTGGAGGCAGCCGACAATAATAATAGAATTTCACTCACGCTAGTAAATTCGAGTTTTGCACCTATGACGACTGTCCATGGAAATCAGGTCGTAGTCTCGGTGAGATACCAAATTAACGATAAATCATTAGAAAATGAGAAAATAAATGGGCTCATGAAGATATTTTCTAGTAATGGAAGCTTGTTAGATTCATCATCATTTCCAAATGGCTTTGTTGCCAAGAAAAAAGGCTGAACTGAAGACTTTAAAAACACTATTAGAGATCCAAATATTCTAAGCGTCATTGCAAATGTGTCATTGACGGACTTGAAGAAAACGGAGACTCTTTCAAATGTCGTTTCACCTAAAATCTTACTTAGGCCACTAACTACTAAAGGAACGATGAGGGTTGCGAGTAACAATACAGGTGGAGAGGAGTAAATAGGTATTAGACCGATGTCTATCCTCATGGAGCGTAGTGGATTCGAAGAATATAGAAAAACTTGCTCGATAATATTTGGAAACGCCACAGCGTCACAATTAAGGTATCTACATGCCACCATAGATTTGAAACAAACCGCGCTTACTTCTTGCGATGGGATAGTTGCGAATCAGTTAAAATGGCTTGAAAATTATGTCGACAAGAATAAATCAGTCAGCTCGGGGTTAGACGAATATCTAAGAAATTATACTAGTATTATCAATCTGTGCGTGAATTTTTTCTCGTTATTATACGAGTTTGGGACAATAAATATGCAGTCATACACAAAATATCTGGAAGTTTTCAATCAAAATTATTTTGGAATTAAGAATGAGCAAAGCGAACTACATGGCGCTCCCCTATCCGAGGGTTAATTGCAAGTGCCACAATACCCAATGCTGATGATTTTGCAGTGGTAAGTTGGGCAAACTAGGTAAGCTCCGATAAAGCATTGACCGCCCTTTCGGAGCTATCGAACATATAGGGTGGCAGAGAATACTAAAAAATTATTTAATCGTTAGATCTTTGAACGTAAAAATAACTTTCATTACCTTAAATAGTATTGAAGCATCGTACAGAGCGGAAGTGCTAGCCGGCATTGTAGAGTCAGCGTCAGCCCGCAGCATATCATTTACTAGAATTTTATGTAATATTTCTAAGTCATCACGTTGCCAAACCTTACTTGAACCTGTTGGTAGAGCATAACCTGCTTGACTACGCTGAGGTAACTAAACATTTAGAATAACCAAATAAGGTCTTAGGTTCTTGGAAATTTTCAACTAACTTAATGAACTTACGGGTGGAAAATAGGAACCAATTAGTGCAATAAGTACCAGCGTAACTATTACTCTGGGTCGCCAGTTGTTCCCTGATTTTGACTACAAATATTTTGATTTATCCAATTTACATCGTTCAATACCCATAGGAGTTGGCCTAATTAACTTGTTGTCTATTTCGATAATGCCTTTTTGTACCTCTTTCTTCAAGACTTCTAACGTCGCATTCGGATCAAGTTCGCTATACTGTTTATGGAATTCGTCTAGGTCTACATGCAGTTTTCCGTTATTACTAGCCTCCTTAAAGGCTTCGCACAGTTTTTGCATTAGTTCTTCACTCTGGGATTCCATAATTAATTATAGCAGTCTTTATATTTGAAACTTTATTGTTAAATCTCCAAACTAGGAGCATTTGACAGTATATAATGTACTTAAGGAGATTTGTAAACATCCAGGTCTTTCAACACTTTTATCACATCGGGAATCTCGATATCAAGCTGCATAGCGATAAATTCTTCACCTATGCCCGAAAGATAGAGATTCCTGATTACTTCTTTCTTTTCCGAAGAGATGATCTCATTGTGTGCCATTTAGTTCAATTATACATATTCTCACATAGGACAAAAGGGTTTCACGATAATGTATATTCTAAAATCCAATAATTTGGAATACATGTTTAGTTATGATATTTCATTCTCAATTTAGTAAATTAGATTTAGAGTTGACGCGTAACACTCTATCTACTTCCCTCCGAAACCTTCCAAGCGCAGGAAACTTTTCATAAAGCTTCAACCTATTTATTGACATTCCTTTTTGTCGTTCATTATATGAAACAAAGCTACTCTCTTGGTGATAAGCTGTGGTACCATTTTCAAATACTAGCATAGTACCATTTTCGGACAGCCGCTGGCCGAATTCTATATCTTCATATCCATAATTTCCGTTAAAATCTTCATCCCATAACCCAACATCAATAGCGTCGTCGCGCCAATATGCCACATTTCCTCCGTGAAAACAATTAGCTGGAAAAGGGTGACGACTAATATTCTGGAGCTCGAGAATTCTCTTGTCTCTACGACTGCCTACTACGGTATTTGAAATACTGCGGATTTCTGGAAGGGAAGTTACCAATTGGAAGTCACGAGTGACATCCTCGGGTCGAATTCTATTAGCTCTTACAAATTTTCGAAGTCCAATGGTCGCAATCCTGGCAGATTTATGAAACCAGTCCATGTGCGACTCAAGAAAAGTAGGCGAACAAATCATATCCGAGTCGAGGGATACAATAACATCACCTTTCGCGACTTGTATTCCCGCATTTCTAGAACTTGCTGCGCCGCAGCTTTTGTTAAAAAGAGTTACCAACTTGATGACTAAATGTTTATTGTACCTGTCAGAGATCAATTCTGCGTCCGAATGATTTGCATCAGCAACAATAATCACTTCAAACAAATCCTTTGGATAGCATTGTATAGTCAAGCTTGCAATAGTCTTTTCTAGTAAATCATAGCCTTTATGAAATGGAATTACTACACTAGCACATAATTCGTTTTTCCCTGATTTTTTCTTACTCTGTAATCTAGCAAGATCATTATGTAGAGTCACTTGAAGAAACCTCAATCATACTTTCTCAATTATAATATATATGAGATGCAGCTTCCACGTCTTGCTGTTGGAAGCAAAATTGTCCAGAAACCGCAGAAAAATACTAAAACGATTATCGATGCAGGAACTAGCAAGAACTAACTAGATACCGTCCACTATATGCTGGACAAGGCACTAGTTTTAGGAGTACTAGTCATCCAGTTCCCCATCGTAGCTTTAGTCATTTGTTCGATCGAATCAATGTTGACCATTGTTAAGTTATTTGCCAATTTACTAACCGCAGTAGCACTTTCTGCAAAAGAATTCACCACTCTACCGTAATATTCAATCATTAGCCTGGGCGACATCCATGGGAAGTACAGGTTGCACATCTGTTCAAGATAAGGAATTACTGAGTTTATTTCTATTGAACCAGGTGATTTTTCAATAGGGACTTCCCCTTCCCTTTCATTTTTTGTATTTTCCTTCTTGTCCAACTTGATTCCTTCATGATCCTTGGATTGCTTCTGCTCAACTAAATTATTAGTAGCTCGATATTTTTTTCGACCTTTAGATCTCATGTTCTTAATATATTTCAGCATAATAGATAACTTTTCATCTCTATTTCATCATATCTAGTAAGCTCAAGATCAGAGAATTCTGAACCATTATTGATAGATTGCAGTTGGGTGGATGCGATTAAGGTCTGTGATTTAATATGTGCGATTACGAGCTAGCACCAATAAATAAATTAAAAGGTTCAGATCTCCAAAATCGATAGGTGCTTTTATACTATTCAAGCTAATATGGAGACCATTGTGTACTTCAGTGTTACCTTTTGTTCTGATTCAGGCTTTGTCACAATAGGCCTCCCTTTACTTTTTGCTTCTATTAAGCCAGCCAACATTAGCAAAGTCGATATTTTTACAAAGATGTCATGTGAAGACCCGTGTATGTGACTGGATCTCAAAGCCGAAATATGTAAACTAGGATTAATTATTACTGTGTTTTTACGCAGCGTCCAGCAATCAGATAGATCAGCCTTCCAAGAATAGAGCCTTACCTACCGGGCGTAACTCTGCAGCCAGATTTTGGGTCATCTGGCGGGCCTTGATCAAATTCTGCAT
>DASWDL010000217.1:0-2852 GCA_036395315.1 Nitrososphaeraceae archaeon | reverse complement strand
ATACAGCATTAAGAAAAGTGGATTGCCCTTGTATGGGCCTGGTTTTAATCAGTTGGGATGTTATATCACCATTCGCGCCATTCGAGCACGGGGTACGATCCATAAGCCAACCTAGGGTTTCTACCTTTTCGATAATTAATTATGAGAGATTCAGTTTATAATTTAAGCTATCCAAACACAATGATTGAACTCACTCACCGAAAAAGCTTGGGTAAAAGAGTAATGGCGTACTTGGCTTCAAAAATACCGTAGCTTATGGATTGATTATTTAATGATCTGATCAATTCAGGAATTTGCAACGAATCAAGGTATTTACCATCATCTTTTGGCGAAACTTTGAAATTAATTACGATACCCTTGTTCACTTCATTTCTAATTGCATTATACCTTTTTATTATTTTTGAAACATTTGCATCATAATCCAACATAAGAATTCCATCACTAGATAATGAATCCAATCCATTAACAATTCCTACACGCTTCAATTCTTCATGATACCAGCTTGGAACTGTATCAAAATATTTTACATGATTCTGGTCGGCTATTTTACTTATAATATTTGACATGGTAACGTACTTGTGAAGATATACTTTAGGATCGGAACCTTTGATAATTTGGGGCTCAACATCAATAATATACGTATCAAATAAACCTCTTGTATTTTTTATTGTATTTCCAAACGCCTGTCGTAGTTCTAGCTCAGTTGAATTCACGAACTAGGGATCCTCTAGAGTGACTCCATAAACCTCTACCCTTGCTTCCTTAGCCGCTTCGATGAATTTAATAGCTTGCTGCATACTTTTCGTCGATATTTTTGTATCATTTCCTATAGATAAGTATGTGACATTGATCTTTCTGTCCAGAAGTCCTTGTATTAATTTTGTATTTAATGCTCCTTTAAATTCATTTGGGTACAGCCAGATTCCTCGTTCGGTAACTTCCTTCAAACAGTAATCATAATTCTTTCCGGTTTGTAGTGAACCAGCGGGAAAAGGGGTAAAATCAACCGGTACGTCTTGCGAGATCTGATTGGAACTTGCGAATGCTTTTTGTTCAACGATTACGTTTTCTGAGCGTATCAAATAATCTACAATAGAAGCCCGGACTGCAGGAAAAATATCAGATTTAATCAGGATAAACCCTGAATAGGAGTTTACACTCATATATGAGGAAAGCAATACTATTATGACTAAAATAAGGTGAATCAGATTTAGTTTCAAAGCCGTAAACTGAATATGACGCTACCTTTTCAATCTTAAAAGTCTATAAACTTTTCCGGTAAGTTTCTATACGTTTTTACCCTTATCTCGGAAGCCCTCAGTTGCCTTAAAGGGCCGAATAAATGAACCACAATTTTGATATTAGTATACCTTCTCCGAACTCTTATTAACAACTTTTCCCTATTATGGACAATGAATTTTACTATTACCCGAAGCCTATATCAGCTCTGGCAATCAGTTGAGAAAGGATGTATTATTTGACATGTGCTCAATAATAGGTTATTTAGGCAACTCGAGGGCCGCACCCGTTTTGGTCGAAGCTCTGAAAAGGATGGAATATAGAGGTTACGATAGCGTCGGGATCGCAACGTCCAAGGCTGGCAAGATCTTGACCAGAAAAGGGGTGGGAAAAGTTGCAGAGGTCAATTCAGTATTACATCTGGATGAAATGTCCGGAGAAATAGGAATTGGGCATACAAGATGGGCCACTCACGGTGCAGTGACTAGCGGTAATGCTCATCCTCATACATCGTGTAAATCCGATATTGGGGTGGTTCACAACGGATTAATTGAAAATTATCAAGAATTAAAGGATGAGTTATCAAAAAATGGTCACGCTTTCAAAAGCGAAACTGATAGTGAAGTTATAGCTCACCTTTTAGAACACAACATGTCAATCAATAATAATGATATTAAAGGGGCCATGGTAAATACATGTAATAGACTTAAGGGTTCATTTGCATTCGTCGCAATCTTTGATAACTCAACTCTTTGTGGGGCTAGATTCGATGAACCTCTCATTGTTGGAATAGGAAAAGGTAAAGATGAATTCTTTGTTTCAAGTGACGTTCTAGGGTTCCTCATGCATACGGATCAGGCTGTATTCCTAGACAATAGAGACATTATTCTACTTGAAGGAAATGGACTTTCGATTGTTGACTTCGACGGAAAAGACGTATCCCGACCCGTGACGCAAGTCGCATGGGAACTTGCAGATAGCGAAAAAGGAAAGTATGCATACTTTACTCTTAAAGAAATACATGAACAGGTTCAAACCATTTTTAGAAGTATGCAACAAAAGCAGAAAAGCATGGAATCATTTTGCAATATACTTAAGAGCGCAAAAGATGTGTATGTTACTGGTAGCGGGACTAGCTATCACTCAGCGTTATTGGCAAAGCACATTCTTTCTAAATACTCAAGGATCCGCACGGAAGCCATCATGTCGAGCGAATTCCAATATTCTACGGAGTCATTGGATGAGAATTCTGTCATTATTGCCATCTCTCAAAGTGGCGAAACCGCGGATGTGTTAAAGTCAGTTCAGGCAGCAAGAGAAAAAGGGGCTAAAGTCCTTTCTATTGTTAACGTTACTACGTCATCTCTCGCTAGACTTAGTGATTGTTTTCTTGAAGTAAAGTGCGGACCAGAAATAGGAGTAGCTGCCACCAAGAGTTTTACTAGTCAGCTAGCCGTACTGTATTTTATTACAGATTCTATAAGTGGTAACTCAGGAGGTATTACAACTAATTCAACTGAACTTTCAGATGCAATTCAGCAAACTCTTGAATTGGAACCGATTGTTGCAGAGATCGCAAGGGAGACCAAAAGCGCTAGGGACATTTACATTGT
>DASWDL010000216.1:0-1716 GCA_036395315.1 Nitrososphaeraceae archaeon | reverse complement strand
TGAAGTGTGTAATCACTGACATGCTTACGTAGTTTCTGGGTAGGTGTCTTTTCTCCACAGATGCAGTCTATTATGACTGTAGTATTTTATGCTATTATTTAATTATGAATGGGTTGGGTCATTATTCCAAACCCGACAATGAAGACTAGGAAATATTAATGCCACTTAATATCAGGAAAATCTGGATACAGTCTGTCAATTCCAACAAATGAACTTCCACGTATTTCGCCCTGTGGGAAGTCTTTCGTACTAACAGTTATGTATATCGTCTCATTGGTCATCAGGTTATGAAGATCCGACATAGGTTTACCTTTTAAAGGACCTTTAAGGCCATCTTTTGACGCCGCACCAATAGCTATTGTTCCTGTGTTTCTTGCCTTCTGAACTTACATCTAACATCTTATCAACATTCTTTTTAAGTTCTCTTGTCCCATTCAGTAAATTTAAAACTATAGTTCCATTTTCATTCTTATGCCCCCGGAAATGTAAATACCAGTTACGTTTCCAATATTTTCTGAAGAATATTTCGTCTACTATAGTTACTTAAATGTTTGAACTAAAATATAAAAAAGAATCTACTCTCTCTAACAACCAATCAAAACTTGATCCTGAACTCTCTTTTCGAATTATTTTGGGTATTTCTGAGTTTCTATGGTTGAAATACAATAACTCTAGGTAAATGGTGAATTTCATACCCACAATTGATTATTTGATGGTGAAATCGAAACTCTTGCTCATCTTTGTGGTCAGAAACGAATTGACTGTTTTCGTTAGGCGAGCTTTTCTTAATCTGCAGCGCTGTCACATCTTTGGATGCGTCATAAATCCAAGATAGCAAGGTGTTCTGTTTTAAAGATTCCAAGCACGATTTCTAAGATATTTGTCTAGTCCATCTTGAATTCGAAGGATCTATTAGAGCTTTTAGTATAAAGGCCAAGATAGTCAATTAGTTCCTTTAGATTCTTTGATTGGAAGTACACCAATCCTGGGCCCATAACTTTTGTCACAAAACCTTCTCCCCCTAAAATATTAGTTTTCAAACCTCCAAGTCTAGATATGTTATACTTGGCATTACTACTCATGGCAACAAGATGATAGTTATCAATTACAAATTTGTCTGTCGGAGCTAAATCTCTTTTGATTATGCCACCGTATACATTTGCAAATAGTTCTCCTTCACCACTAACCTTTAACATAAAAAGAGAGCTTCCAAAAAGCCCCTTCGTAAATCCCTGCCACTCCGTATCAAGAACCACCCCCGGAGTTGATGCAATATATGCACCGGATTGAAGTATCCATCCGTCATCCGGTCTTACTGGCCGACAACTGACGATACTCCCCTCGTCACGGGAGTATGGTCGTTGTCTTTTTTACCTCTCAAGTTATAACTTGATAATGATACACTTCCACCTCTAATATTTCCACTAGTATCCGTTCCATTACTCTTTTCATAGCCAAAAGCCACTGTCCATTTTCTATCCCATGTCTATTGTATGCATCAACATTGAGTCCACTTACTTTACCCACCCTCGGAGTCCACTGTATATTTCACAGTACGAACGACTATCTGAGTATTGGAGACATTTTTCAACCTAAACATGGCAAATTCCCTCTATTGCAGTTGCAATTATGGCTGGGGTTCTAGGTGTCGGATTTCAATTTCTGGAGAGTTATCCCAGGGTAGCTCTACTGGCAGTTGGTTCATTTCTTATCTTT
>DASWDL010000215.1:0-10347 GCA_036395315.1 Nitrososphaeraceae archaeon | reverse complement strand
AGAGGAATCTTTAAGTCACTGTGACTTGGTAATTGTGGCAGCCGATCATCAGGAATATCAAAAATTAGGAAAAAAAGAGCTTGGAAATGCTTCGGTATATGATGGACGAGGTGTATTAAATAGGGAATCAATAAATCTATTAAATTATTCGGTGATAGGATTCAAAAGTCGCCCAACGAGTAACAATTAATTTGTCAGATATTCTAATCGGCATAATTTAATAGACTGCTAAGATTAACGCTAGCCCGACACATCTAGGTATTCATTTTTTAAAGAATGGAGTAATAGACCGGGCAGATCATAAATTCAAATTTAAAATATGATCAGGGTAAGAAATAAAAGATGCCAATTTATTTTCTTAAATAACTATGACAAATGTGAATCCAATTTCTAGGTAATCTAACATCATGAAAATGAAGGTGCATGTATGACGCAAGAGTATTGTATACCAGAACTCCGTCATGGTTGCCATCGATCCCATAACCTCTTTTTAAAGTGTAAGCGTATCTTGAATCCTTCGCAATATTTTGAATTCTTGAATAATGGAATTCATGTCCTTTCAAGTCTAAAATTCTACCATAAACAGAGCTTCGCATGTCGGCTTTCGTATAATTTAGGGTGAGCTTTTCAGACATCGAAGTCTGTGCATCTATCAGACCAACCATCTTGATTGGTGTTTTGAAACTCTTGAATCCTCTTATTGATTTTGTAAGATACATTAGACCTCCGCATTCAGCATAAATAGGTAACCCTTGTTCTGCGGCAGATTTTATGGACCTGATCATTGAGTAGTTAGTGGATAATTTATTTGCAAGAATTTCTGGAAATCCTCCACCTATTATTACTCCTGAAATATTCTCTGGCAATTCTTTATCTATCAGGGGACTAAAGAATTGTATCTCCCCCCCTAGTAACCTCAAGGTGTTAAGGTTTTCACCATAATAAAAATTAAAAGAATTATCTAACGCCACACCAATTGTTATACTTGTTTTACTACCAAATTTATGAGTCTTAGTTCGATATTTCTTTACGTCACTAATTTTAAGTAACTTGACCAACTTTTCATAATCAATGCTTTCAGATACTTGTTTCGCAATACTGATTATCTTTCTTTTATTGGTCGACCCTAGTTCATCACCAGGTATCAATCCTAGATGGCGTTCTTTAAATTTCGCATCTTTACTTCGCGGTACAATCCCTAGTATAGGAACTTTTACTATATTCTTAAAGGCTTCTATTATATATTTTGCATGTCTAGCTCCGGATACATTATTTAGAATTATTCCAACTATTTTGGTTTCTTTATCGAACTGAATATAACCTAATGCCATAGCAGCTATTGAGCGAGCAGCCTTTGCTGCATCGATTACAAGAATTATCTGTGCTTTCAAAAGTTTGGCAACGTACGCCGAGCTTGCGAAATTACTCTTTCCGCTTACGCCGTCATACAGACCCATTACACCTTCGATTATCGCTACATCTACATCTTGAGTAGATTCGACAAAACTCTTAACAATCCCGCGGCTACCCATAATCCAAGCATCCAATGTTCGTGAGTCTTTACCTGTAACCATCTTATGGTAGCTCGGGTCGATATAGTCTGGTCCTACCTTGAATGGCTGAATTGAGTATCCAATACGGTACCTGAGCCCGTACATGATAGCAAGTGATACTGTCGTCTTCCCAACTCCACTTGTCGTACCTGCTATAAGTAAGGTCGGGATGCTCATAACTTATAAGGTGCAGCGAAGTCACAATTATTAAAAGTACTGTCTTACTGGATTATTGCAGATGTATTAACTCTCTCACTTGGGAAAATAATGACATTAAAATTATATGCACGATGTGAAAATCTCTATTTCTCATGCAGAAATCCGTGAACCAATTTAATCTATCTAATAACATATTTCCACCTAGGGGAGATCAGCCTTCAGCTATTGAATCGATAGTCGACGGATTTCGCCATGGTGAAAAAATTCAGACTCTTTTGGGAGTGACTGGAAGTGGTAAGACATTTACTGTAGCCAATGTCATCTCAAAACTAAATAAAAATACTTTAGTACTATCCCACAATAAAACATTAGCAGCACAGCTTTATTCAGAATTTAAACAATTTTTTCCAAAGAATAACGTCGGATATTTTATTAGCTTTTATGATTATTATCAGCCAGAAAGTTATATTCCTCAAACCGATACGTATATAGAAAAAGATACACAAGTTAATGAAAAAATAGAAAACATGCGTCTGGAAGCAACGGCCATGCTTATATCCGGCGAGCCTACAATAATTGTGTCAACTGTTTCTTGCATCTATTCGTTGGGATCTCCAGATGAATGGGAGGCTAACGCAATTACCGTAACTAGTGGTATGACGGTAGATAGACGAACGCTGATTCGTAAATTGGTCGACGCGCGTTATGCACGGACAGATATGACAGTACTACCAGGAACCTTCCGCGTCAAAGGAGATATCATAGATGTTATGCCTGCTTACTCAAATGAGATTATCAGAATTAGTTTATGGGGTCAGAGCATAGAAGAAATTTCTATCCACGAGCCAGTTTCTATGAATCTATTTAGAAACGTAGATAAGGTGAAAATTTTCCCGGCAAAGCACTATGTCATAGGCGAAAATGCAAGGCAATCAGCCATTAAATCTATCGAACGCGAATTAACCGAGTGGCTGCCAAATTTGCCTGGAGAGCTCGAGAGACAGCGTCTATCCTCTCGTACGAAATATGATCTGGAAATGATAAAAGAGCTTGGTTACTGTTCTGGTATTGAAAATTATTCGCGCCATCTCGATGGCAGGAAGGCAGGTCAACCTCCCTATTGTCTACTGGATTTCTTCGGTGAGGACTTTTTATTAGTTGTGGATGAATCGCACGTTACCGTACCTCAGCTCAGGGCCATGTTTAATGGAGATTATACGAGAAAAAAGAGTCTCGTTGATTACGGCTTTAGATTACCAAGTGCTTTTGACAACAGACCACTTGAATTCCAAGAATTTGAAAAATACCTAAGGAAAGTTATTTTTGTTTCGGCCACACCATCAGAGTATGAACTAAACCTAAGTTCGCGGATAGTTGAACAATTGGTTAGGCCAACTGGGCTTGTTGATCCGTCCATACTGGTAAAACCTGTCAAAAATCAGATCGAAGATATGATACATGAAATTAGGATCAGAGCCGGGAGAGATGAGCGAACTCTGGTTACAACACTGACTAAAAGAATGGCTGAAGATCTTGCAGAGTACTTGGCAAAAAAAGGTATAAGGGTTAGATACATGCATTCAGAAATAGAGGGACTGGAGAGAACTGAGCTAATAAGGCAGCTACGAATGGGGGAGTTTGACGTCATAATCGGTATAAATTTACTAAGAGAAGGCCTGGATCTTCCAGAAGTTTCTTTAGTGATTGTACTGGATGCTGATAAGGAGGGATTTCTTAGAAACGCGACAAGCTTAATTCAAACGTTCGGACGCGCTGCTCGTAACGTCCACGGCTCAGTAATTATGTACTCTAACCAGATGACCAAGTCTATGCAATATGCGATAGCCGAAACAGAGAGAAGGAGACAGAAACAAATTCAATTCAATAAGGATCATAGTATTGTTCCCAAGAGTATAGTCAAACCGATCTCAAAAAGAAATAACTACGCCGGCGTTGATGTGGAGATTAAATCTATGCCGGAAAATGATCTTAGGAAGCTTGCTATCAATATTGAAGCAAATATGAGGAGGTATGCCGAAGATCTGGAATTCGAGAAAGCGATAGAATTAAGGAATCAACTGTCAAGGATAAACAAAGCACTAAACCCTGGATTAGGTAATGAGTGATTCGCGATGAACGACAAAATTATTGTTAGGGGCGCCAGACAACATAATTTGAAGAATGTAACCTTAGAAATTCCGAAAAACAACCTGGTTGTGATCACTGGCATATCCGGTTCGGGTAAGTCAACCCTTGCTTTTGATACAATTTACGCTGAGGGACAGAGGAGATACGTAGAATCTCTATCTGCTTACGCAAGGCAATTTCTAGAAATGATGGATAAGCCAGACGTCGATTCTATCGAGGGCCTCTCGCCAGCGATATCAATACAACAAAAGACTACATCTAAAAATCCTCGTTCAACTGTAGGTACCGTTACTGAAGTTTACGACTACCTTAGACTTCTTTTTGCAAGAGTGGGAATTCCACATTGCCATAAGTGTGGGAATAGGATTACTACCCAATCGGTTGACTCAATTGTTGACGACATATTAACGCATTCCGAAGGACAGGACATTCTGATTCTTGCACCTATAATAGAAGCAAAAAAAGGAACTTATGAAAAACTTTTTCAGGAATTGAAACAAAAGGGTTTTGCTCGAATTAGACTCGATGGAGAAGTAGTCAAATTAGGTTCTGGTTATAGAAAATCTGATCTACCTAGGTTGAATAAGTACAAGAAACATACCGTCGAGGTCGTAATAGACAGATTAAAGCCATCTATAGAGGAGCGAGGAAGACTATTTGATTCGATACATACCGCGCTCAATACATCTGATGGAGTCGTTAAAGTGGCTGGTGAAAAGAGAGGGATCATTTATTCTCAGCGAAATGCGTGCATTTCATGCAAAATTAGTCTTCCTGATTTAGAACCGCGATCATTTTCTTTTAATTCACCATTTGGTGCCTGCATGAGGTGCAACGGCCTTGGCATAAAAGTAGAGTTTGATCCTGCCTTGGTAATTCCAGACAAATCAAAGAGTATTTTGGAGGGTGCGATTCGACCTTGGACTGGACACTTTGCAACATTCAGATCATCTATGCTGAAAGATGTAGGAAAAAGATTCGGATTTAATTTATATCAACCGTTTTCATCTATGACAGAAAATCAGCAAAAAACCATACTTTACGGCACTGATGAAGATATTAAGTATAGATACGAATCCAAAACCTCAGATTCAAAATGGGAATATCACGGCTCGTTTGAAGGTGTAATACCAAACTTGGAGCGAACATATTCCCAGACTGAATCTGAGTCAAAAAAACGAGATCTTGACCGATTTATACGAGAAATTCCATGCGAGCTCTGCAAGGGGGAACGACTTCGCCCTGAAGCACTAGCAGTAAAAATAGCGGGAAAATCCATAATCGAGGTTTGCAATCTTTCAATTAGTGCTTGCTATGATTTTTTTAGTAGCTTAAAAATGTCGGATACAGAGAAGATTATCGCTAGAAGCGTACTTAAAGAAATTATATCGAGACTAGAATTTTTACATAATGTTGGTCTGAATTATATTTCACTGAATAGAATGACTTCTACGTTATCAGGTGGCGAATCTCAGAGGATTCGCTTAGCTACTCAGATAGGATCCAACCTTAGCGGCGTCTTATATGTCCTTGATGAACCTACAATTGGTCTTCACCAAAGAGATAACCATAGATTAATTCGTACACTGAAAAAGTTGCGGGATCTTGGTAATACATTACTTGTGGTTGAACATGACGAGGAAGTCATCAGAAATGCTGACTGGATAGTTGACGTTGGAGAGGGGGCTGGTATTCACGGCGGCAAAATTGTGGCAAGTGGGGCATTAGAAGAATTGCAATCCAACGGCAATTCAATAACAGGATCCTACCTTTCCGGAAAACAGCATGTATACAACGGCAATTCTGCCCGCAAAAAAGCAGATGGATGGATTACAATTTGTGGTGCTAGCGAGAACAATTTGAAATCGATTAATGTAAGCTTTCCTTTGGGTTGTATGACCACTGTGAGTGGAGTATCCGGTTCAGGTAAATCTACCCTCGTTAACGAGATATTGTTCAAAGCACTGTCCAATCATTTCTTTAGTTCAAAAGAAAAACCAGGGGCTCACGAGAACATCACTGGTCTTGAACTAATAGATAAAGTTATAGGAATTGATCAGTCGCCTATTGGACGTACCCCAAGATCAAACTCTGCTACGTACGTTAATGCATTTACGCCCATTAGAGAAATTTTCGCAAAGACCCTGGGAGCAAGAGAGCGTGGTTATAATCCAGGCCGTTTTTCATTCAATGTAGCTGGTGGCAGGTGCGAATCGTGTGAAGGTGCAGGGGTAAAAAGAATTGAAATGCAATTTCTTCCCGACGTATACGTTACATGCGACAACTGCAAGGGGAAAAGGTACAATACTGAAACTTTGCAGATTACTTACAAATCCAAGACAATTGCCGATATACTTAATATGACAGTTGAAGAATCTCTAGAATTTTTTACTAATATTCCAGCAGTAGAGAAAAAATTGCGAACGTTGCGAGATGTTGGTTTAAGTTATCTAAAATTGGGACAGCCAGCTACTACTCTCTCTGGAGGGGAAGCCCAAAGAATAAAACTTGCTGCTGAACTTTCTAGAAAGGACACGGGAAGAACCCTTTACATACTAGATGAACCAACGACCGGGCTACATTTTGAAGACGTTAAGAAACTCTTACAGGTTCTGAAAAGGCTTACCGACCTTAACAATACTATAATACTCATTGAACACAACTTGGATGTAATTTCCTCATCAGACTGGGTGGTAGATCTCGGCCCTGAAGCTGGAGATATGGGTGGGAATGTTGTTGCCGCAGGTACACCGGAAGAAATTTCTAAAAACCCTTACAGCCATACAGGATGTTACCTAAAGACAAAATTTGGTTTGCTCCAAACTATCAAAAAGGACAAGTAACGACATAAAAATTGTCTCCCCCAAATTCTGAGTTCCCATTTCCCGAAGTTACTCACATGGTGAGGGGATTTCCTAGCACCGCGGGGGTCTATCTTATGAAAAATAGAGAAGGTCGAGTGGTCTATGTAGGAAAGGCTAAAAATTTACGGAAGCGACTTTCCTCATATTACCGGAAAGATTGTGGAACATCAAATTGGAAATCGTTACAATTAATCAAAAAAGTAGCTAATATCGAAATTATGATGACTGACAATGAAATTGAAGCATTTTTGCTCGAATCGAACTTAATAAAGCAGTATAGACCGTTATTCAATATAGAACTAAAAGACCAACAACGCTTTACATACTTAAGAATTACAGACGAATCTTTCCCTAGGCTTCTGGTGACTAGGAGGAATAGGGCAGGGAAAATTAAAGGTCAAACCGGTAAAATATTTGGTCCATTTGTTCGAGGGAGTTCAAGGTTTCTAACAGTAGGACTGCTAAGAAAAATTTTCAAAATTAGGATTTGTGATAGGCTCCCAAAGAATCCCTGTTTGGAATATTTCATTAAAAACTGTGATGCCCCTTGTATTGGTAACGTTAGTCAGTCGGAATACATGCGGAACGTAAACTCATTGACTAGTATTTTATCAGGCACTAATTCAATAGATGGATTCATAAAAACAATGACTGATGAGATGAAAGTGGCTTCGTCAGCTCTTAAATATGAAAAGGCTAGGGAGATAAGAGATACGATTAAGAGGTTAGAGAATCTCAGGTTTGATCAGAAAATGGAAAGGCTTGTGAGTTCTAAATTTGAGGAATATGTAGGGATGGTACAAGATCTTGTTAAAGGTAAAGCGCATATTTTGATACTACAGAGGCGTAACGGCGTTATAAGTGACCGAAAAAAATTCGAATTCGACCTTATTGCAGATAATTCACTTTCTACGTTCTTGTTACAGTACTATTCCTCTGCTCCTTCCATTCCGTACTCAGTTTACACAAACCTTGAGCCTGATTCAAAGGCCATCCTAGAACAATCAATTGCGAGGATAGCGTCCCATAGAGTTAGAATTATAAAGGTTTCGACAATCGGAAAATCAGAAAAGAGTCGGCTAATGGATCTGATAATCAGAAACTTATCTGCGTATACTGAAAGGGGCTTCGAGCCCTCGTTGGTTAAATTACGTCAAATCTTAGCAATGGATACTGTTCCTAAGACTATTGACTGTTTTGATGTTTCTAACTTGGGTTCTTCGATCTCGGTTGGTTCATGTGTAAGGTTCTTTAACGGAAGCCCGGACAAATCCCGATACAGGAGGTTTAGAATTAAAACAATAATTGGCCAAAATGATTTCGGAATGATCAGGGAAATTGTAAGACGTAGGTATGCTCACTTAATCGACGCGTCTGAGAAACCTGACCTAATCTTGATTGATGGAGGAAAAGGGCAACTCAACGCAGCCATTAGTGCGTTAGAGGAAATTCAAATGAAAATACCTTGTATCTCGTTGGCCAAAGATAATGAAGAAATATTTACTTCCTCTTCTTCGTTACCCATAATCTTGCCAAAAAATAACGGTGGTTTACAAATTTTGCAATCTGTCAGAGACGAGGCCCACAGATTTGCGCTTAGTTATAATATTAAGCTCAGAGTCTAGCCAATTATCCATTGACAGGCACCCGCAGAATTTATGAAATTGTGTCTAAACTCTAATCGGATAACTTGTGGTCAGTGTCTGATATTGGCAAAAGAAGTTGAAGGATCTATTATAAAAACTTTAAATTGACCGCTACACAATTTATGAAAAAGATAGAAACGTGGCTTCCATGTATTTGCGATTAATAATACATTAATGATTTTTCCTTTTATTGTTTTCTACTTCGGCGAGAGTACGAGATCATGCCATTGATTTAGATCGAAATGGCTAGCTCTCTTCTAAAAATAAAATGGCGCATGAATTACTAGATTGGTTTATTGTTCCTCTCTCCTAATATGTGGGTCAAGTCGTACCTGGAAAACTCTTGAATATAGCGTTTCCACTATACTCACGCCATTCGTTAAACCTTCGTCAATCGTACAAAACAATAGCAAGAGAGACAGTTCCTAGAGAATCACAATGAAATGAATGATATGTTAAAACCTACTTCTAAAGCATAAAAGTATGCAGAGATCATAACTTGTAGACCCCGATAGTGAGCCTACCCCAAATTCATCTCAATCGTTCTCTAAAGTTCCTCGTCTAGAACCGTACTCATTTTGTTCGTAGAGGTCTTCTGTTAGAATCTCTCCAATCCATTTTAGATGATATTCTACAGGTTCTTCTAGATCGTTGAGCAAAATCTGTTCAATTTCCACCTCATCGTAAGGTAAGTCGTCGACCGTGACCGATCCTACTTTAGACTCAATGTACTTTCAAAGGTATTATGGTGAACCTTTTATCATTCATGGTGCAGCCCTGAATTCTGCCAAGTTTGCTTGGCCCATAGCTCCTCGTGTCTACACATGTAGCAATACAATATTTTGGCGTATATATTGAGGAGCTGAAAATCTTCTATAGATGTGCCGGTTGGGTCACCTTGCGATGAAAACAAAACGGATGAAGATGACGCAAGGTACCAATTATTAAACCGTGGGTCAGATGGTCAAGACAACAATTCTACGTAATATCGGTTAATTAATAGGTTGATCTTGTTATTTCGGCTGTACATTATTATTACTGGTTCCCTGCTGCTGGGTTGAGTGGGACTGAACACCATTTTGGATTTTCAAAGTTCCCCATGTAACAGACTGTCCCCGGTAGTAATCTACTACTATAAAACCACGTCATATTTTCGGATGGGTAGTTATTCCTCGCAAAAATTATCTTGGATTTTCACGCTATCAATCAATCTATAGCCGGTACCTAATGGTTGGTGGAACGCGGTAGTTGAATGTTTCCTACTCTGTTTATCTTTTCTGCCAAATGCTTTTCTATCTTTGCTTTTCCGGGGTCAGACATGCTTAGTGACTGGCGAGCCCTTATAATCGATAGCTTCCGAAGCTTAACCATAAATGTTATTCTTGAGCAGACGCAACCGGGATAATATGACGAAATTTATGGTCATATAGTATCGTGACCGGGCTGCCCGCGGCGCACCGGAGTCTGAAAGGGACTAAACTCTTTTCCTTCTTTCTTCCTTACAAATGACGCCCATTGCTTTATTACAAGCCTGACTATATGTGAAATGGTTGGCTGAGTTATCATATTTTTATTATAGAATATTTTGGCGTATTTATTGAGGAGCTGAAAATCTTAAGATATGTTGCTGGAAACCACCTTCTCTAAGTTCTCTGTGTATTCCTTTCTTGGCATTATGTATGATTCTATATATGTATCTTTTAAATATTTATTTATCTATAACTTGACAGATAGAAAATTCTATATATATTTAAATATTTCTCTATAGCTCAACAGACGAAAAAGATCTTTGGCTCAAAAAGCAAAAGGACCAAAATTTGTGCAAAAATTTTTGAGGCTCAATCTAGACCAAAGTCATAGCCCACTTCCTTCATGGCGACATAAGAATATATACGGCAAAGACACATCATTGTCCTGCCCTATTTTTAGCCCTTTAGGTTTAACCTCTATCCTGTTTACAAAAAAGACACTTCCTAT
>DASWDL010000214.1:0-6817 GCA_036395315.1 Nitrososphaeraceae archaeon | reverse complement strand
CAATTTACTATCTAAGCTAACAGTCCATGTCACCGCTATTATACGTTCAGGACTTTTGATGGCAGGTATACTTGGAGTTGTTTATACAAGATTGAAAGGTTTCAGTGGGATTGCAATAGGTGCGATTGTTGGCTAAACTTTGAAATCCTAATCATGTTAAAATACATAGTTCTTTTAGAATTTTCATTATGCTTATGACCAGAGATAAGATGACTTTGTTAACTCCCATCGTTTTTGCGGCAATAATCTTTGCAATGGCAGGAATCTCTTTTTCTACTTTACTACCAACTTTTGCTTATTCTATTGTTTCTCCCTCTGCTATCTCTCGGTCACTAATTCAAATTCTTCAGGAACGTACAACGAAATATCAGCCCAATTTAAGAATTTCATTTTTGATCAAATAGTTAACAAGTCTAAAGCAGCTATTGTTATAGGATATGTGGACCCTGATGGCACTAGAATATTTAGTTTTGGAAATATGTCAACTGCTCATAATGTACCTGTAAATCAAAATACGTTCTTCAATATAGGTTCTATCACAAAAACATTCACTACCTTACTTTTAGCTGACATGGTAGAGCAAGGATTAGTAAATTTAAACGATCCAGTTGAAAAATTTCTGCCTCCCAGCGTGAAGGTACCTCAGTTCAATGGAAAGAAGATAACGCTTGAAGATTTGGCAGCACATACCTCAGGACTTCCTGAATGGCCCTCTAATGTTTGGTTAAACAATACTGTTGGGGATATTAACCCAAATTATAACGCGACCCAATTGTATCAAGCATTATTGGATACCAATCTGACGAGGGAGCCGGGTGCACAAGTTCAATATTCAAGTTTTGGTATAGGACTCGGACATGTATTATCTTTAAAGTCAGATGGTATTCCATATCAGGAGTTAGTTAAAGATAGAATTCTAAACGTGCTAGGAATGATAATAGAAAGATTGCTCTTTCACAGAATGAAATCATCAATAATTTTCCTGTCGGTCATATGGGCGGTAAAGAAATAATCACTCCAAGAATACCTACAATATTGGCCGACTCTGGAGCATTCCGCTCAACCGCTCCTGATATGCTAAAATATGTGTCTGCAAATTTGGGTTTAATTCATACCAAACTAGATGATGCGATGCAGTTAGGACATTTGATACGACATTCATCCATAATTGCGAATCCAATGAATTATGGTGAACACAGAGGATTAGGGTGGCGTGTGCTTACTAATTTTGGAACAGAGACGATCACTCATACTGGAGCAATCAATGGTTGGAACGCTTTTGCAGGCTTTATCCCTACCAAACAGGTAGGCGTTATAGTTATGTGTAGTTGTGACTCTACTGATGCCGATATGGGTAGCCTTGGTTTCGTATTACTGCATCTAACCGGCGTAGAGAATATAAATGCAAAGAGTGAGCCCAGAACTCATACCACTCCGGGTCTCTGATTTTAATAACAGCAAACACAAATCATTCCCTCCAGTTTAATGAGAATTAGCTAATATCTTGACAATAGGCGTCTTCTATTTCCACGAGTATTAGTTCTTAATTTCATATGACAGCAAGGACATATGCTCCGATCTGATATCAGATAGCATTGGCATCTAAAACAATATTTGACACCTTGACTATAAAATGAATGAGTTAAACGATGTTTATGAGCTAGAAAATTTAGTAGATATGAAATGACTAATTATAAGCGTAAATCGTGGGAGTAAAGTCTTACTCCGTTAGTCAACATTGGGCTATCAATTCATTTTCATGATCTGGACATACACGCTCCAGCAAGGTGTAGTGGTTGAAGGAATATATGCAGCCACATGAGTATTCTATTGTTTTCTTATTCTTGTATTCTGAAACCTTTCCTAAATTGTCAGAGAGTATCTCGGACACAAAGATATAATGCATTCCTAATTATATTAAGATTCTTGGATGTCCGGATGATCTTGTATCATGATGCCTTATCATTATGGTGGCTCGACCATCTTATCCCTGTTCAATTTTCGAGATCGATGCTATCCCGATGTACCTGGCTTATAGATTGAATTGAAATCTCAAAAAATGGAATTTATGTAATTTATAATTAGTTATTAATCAATCAACTAAAGTTACATATTCTTTCTTTCTTTAATTCTATCGATGGCTGAACGAGCAGCGCGTATAACTTCCGAGTCAGTCGAAGAAGTCAGTATTTCAGTCAACGTAGGTAGAGCCTTTTCACCAAATTTTGCAATATCATTTACTGCCAAAACACATTTTTCAATTTCAATCGAAAAAAGCGCTTTATCACGCAATGATTCAAGTTTTTCGGCATACGGCATTAACAAACATTATGAATTACCTGTATGGCTAATAAGATTTACCTGTTATAGTTCCCTGAAATCACTGATTGGTGCAATTATCTCGTCTTTTCATCGCTTAGGTCACAAACAACACGTGTTACGTTTTTGCTCCGCCTTCGGTCCAAAGTACCTTATCTTGCCCGACAAACTCGATACCTTGGCGCTGAATTCCAAATTAGATAAATTAGATAGTACCTCGCGGTCTAAAATCCTTATAATTAATTTAGAAATTATCTCCAAAGTTTTTGGTACTGGCGTCTACCTCATCTTGTATTGGACCAACTTTTTTCGTCTTGTATGAATCTTTATGAGTTCTATAATCTTCCTTCTTTTCGTGTTCTTCTCTCACGTGATGTAATCTGTCTTTTTCGTGTATGAATTCTTTCCCACAGTCGCGACACTTGACGATTGGATGGTGATGTACATGTTTTGTGTGTGCAATAAGGTCTTCATAAGTTTGGAACTTCTCTTTGTCGAATTCGCAAACGTATTTTTTGTGGTGGAAAAGTTCCATGTGAGTATAGATATAAACTTTGGCTTGTTATTATTGTTTATGATAATACCACTGACAGCACTTGAAGGGCTATAGTGGAGCTTCCCATGTTATCGGAAAGGCAGACATGCAAAAGCAGCATAATTTGAATTTCTATGAAACCTTATGCATTTGAATTGTATAGCTAAGCCTCCCTTACAAATGAAGGTCAAACATTTAGTAAGTGCGTTTAATCTATTCAAATATGGATGTTTTGATACGTCCATTGAGTGAAGCAGATCTCAAGGAAGCAGATAGAATTTTTCGGCTTTCTTTCAGGACATTTATGGGCTGCCTCAACCACTGCTTGCTTTTGGAGATAGCGAGTATGTGCAAGGTCGCTTCAAGGCTGATCCCACCTTATGCTTGGCTGCCGAGTTTAATGGCAAATTGGTGGGATCTAATTTTATAACAAACTGGGGGAGCGTAGGCTTTTTTGCCCACACACTATAGATCCGGGCTCATGGGATAAGGGTATTGCAAAAAAATTGATGGAAAAGCCTATGGAAATTTTTCACAAACTTGGAACAAAGCATATTGGGCTATTTTCATTTGCTCACAGCCCCAAACACATACACCTTTACCAAAGATATGGATTCTGGCCAAGATTTCTTACGGCTGTGATGTCCAAACCAGTAAATACTGATAACCGAAAAAATAATGCTGAATTAGCAACAAGTTTATTGAGGTACTCAGAAAATCTACAGGATAAAAAATCGGTTTTCCTACATGACTGTTATTCCCTAACAGACTCTATTTATCGCGGTTTGGATCTTACGGTTGAAATAGTCTCAGTAGCGAGTCAAAAATTAGGTGAATCAAGTTTATTGATTAGCAATAAAAATCACAAGGTCGTAGGTATTCTGATCTGCCATTGAGGAACGGGCACGGAAGCAGGTAAAGATACATGTTATGTAAAATTCGGAGCAGCTGCAAGGAACGAAGAGTTTGGTGCATCTGAGACTTTTTCATCGCTTCTCAGACATTGCGAGAGATTTGCACAATCCCAAGGACTGTCGAAACTTATTGCCGGGGTTAACATTGGTAATCTAAGCGCATACCAAAATATGTTAGCTGCAGGATTTAAGACCGATTTTCAGGGCGTCATTATGACTAAAGATAGTGATCCAGGATATCATAAAGAAGACATATACGTGATTGACGATTGGAGATGATGTCATATTCTCGGTTGATTTTATAATAACTATCAACATTTAACGTGACCCGAACACTGAAGTCCTTTACATAGGGATTTAGTTAATTTAATCTCCAGTAATATTACCGCAAGTTGATTTGAATAAATTAGTTGAGCAAGGATAAGGATTCCGAGGCAGTCGTCCCATTATCGAGGTCATTTATGCAAGAGTTTTTTGATTTTCTAAAGACTTTCGCAGTCATAGGTTTGGCCATCGCCTTCGTTATAGGTGCAGCAGCATCGAAACTCGTTACTGCGTTCGTTGAGGATATTGTTAACCCAACCGTGGGTTTTTTCTTACCTGCTGGCGAATTAACTAAAATGTCTGCAAATGTGACTAACGTAGCAGGTACTACATCCCAATTCAAATATGGAGATCTCACAGCAAACATTATCGACTTCCTTATTATAGCCCTCGTAGTCTTCATGGCATACAAAATTCTATCGAGATACAAACTCGTAGAGGACAAGACAAAAGCTGAAGAAAAGAAATGATCAGCCCTCAAGGTATCACCGCAAAACTTTAACAGTTAAAGATCTATACTTAAGGTTCAGAAAGTATTTCGGACAGGAAAGGCACTGAGAGTTAGGACTTGAACCTAGCTTTGGATTTTTCCGTTACGAAAACCAAAAACATTAAATAAATTACCAAGACGTGAATCTCATGATTCAAATCCGGTCAACCCCTATTAACATACTTTCGGTCGCCGCACTGTTCGTACTGAATTTTGGCGCTGTCCGAGCGTTTTCACAAGTTGCAAATCAGACTCATGAACAGACCGGACCAACTGAGGAAGCAAACCAGACAGTCACAAGAACGTTCTACGAATTTAATACCGGGATCCCCGCCTTCAATGTTTCTCTATTCCCACCAGACCAATTCTCACAAAAGACAATTGAAGCAAATCAAAATGATAATGTAACGGTAAACTTTTTCAATATGGAAGCTCCCACGGGGGATAGACATTCTTTCACCCTAAATGCGCCCTATACGGTTAACCTGGATTTAGCTCCGGGAAAAAATGGTACGATATCATTTATCGCCGAACACCCTGGAATCTATCAATTCTATTGTGAATATCACGAACCTACAATGACTGGTCAGTTAGTAGTATTACCTAAGCAATAAAGTTTCAAAGATCTAATTTAGTGTACCTGGATTTGGTCCTCTAGGCTAAATATCTCCATTAGCAACATTACAAAATAATTCAATATATAATCGAAGCCGATTATCAAAAATAGTTGAATCTTGAGATTAAAAGTCACTATCATAACGGTTATTTCCTTATGCGTGGAGTTTCGTATGACAAATTAGCCTTGAGTTCATCTAATGTCATAACTAACCCATAATATTCCCTAACGTTTTCTGTAGTCGAATAGTAATTCTTGTTCATTGAGGACGTGGCATCTGAAATCAATATAACATCGTAACCATGGTTGAACGCATCGCGGAGTGAACTCTCTACGCATATGGAAGTATCAATCCCGGCAAAAATAATAGTATCGATACCGAAACTTCGCAACCATACTTCAATTTCAGTATCCTGAAAGGCAGAGTCCCTTCTCTTTATAACTATATGGTCCTGCTTACTAGGGGTTATCTCATCCACTATATTCGCATCCCATGTTCCTCTTACGCAAATTGGCCTAGTCTTAATTCTTTCCTCCCTTGATTTAGGTAGAATTTTATGCGTTCTAGTTAAAAGATCAATCCCCGTCCCTTCCCTTACAGCTTGAGTAAAGAAAATAGGTATTTTAGCCAACCTGCACAACTGAATGAGCTCTTGTAGATTAGGAATAATTTTTTGATATTTTGAAATTTCGATACCCATGAGGTCGTAGGATCCTCCCTTACTAACAAATCCGTTCTGCATATCAATAATTAAAAGAGCCGGATTGACCTCGTGCTTGCCTATCCTCACAAAATATCACTGATTCATGGGTGATTATAATATCTTTTGATAAAGGAAAAATAGCTTACTGTCAAATAGTACCACTTGATGTTATGATGAGCAACCTAGGGTATCTAGAAGATCCTTCTGACGCCTCTAGGACTTGCTCTATTCCTACATTTGGTGAGCCGGCAGATTGAAGTGGAATCGAAGGAAATGAGGTTTTTTCAGAAGATCTGAGAAAATCGAGTTAAAATTTCTATAATTCTTTGATCAAACTTCAGCCAAAGACGGATTTTCGATGTTTATTCGAAACTTATTGAGTTCAGTGACGGAAAGTAACTTTCATAAGGGATGAGTCTTTTAATACTGTTGAACTCGAGGAATTCTCAATACGAATAATAGGTATTGTAAAATTCGGAGGTTCAGATTAGTAAACAAGATTGGGATAAAAAATGTGTAGTATAGCAGGGATTTTAAGCAAAAAAGGGAATGACATTGCGGATAGCATAACCAATATGTTGACCACAATGCCAAATAGAGGGCCAGATGGTTCAGGAATATTGCTCGGCGACAAGCTAATGTACTTCAAGAGTCTAAGCGAGCTTGCTCAGAATCATTTCTCTGGTAACTTTGTACTTGGTCATAGTAGGCTTGCAATTGTGGGCGGGAGCTCGGGCAGACAACCTTTGCAAAGCTGTGATGGTAGATTAATCTTGGCCCACAATGGAGAGATTTATAATTACAAAGAAATCCGAAGTGAACTATCGGCTACTCACAAGTTTGTGACAGATAGCGATAGCGAAGTCATCGTTCATTTAGTTGAACAATATCTATTTGCAGGTAACGATCTTCTTA
>DASWDL010000213.1:0-3299 GCA_036395315.1 Nitrososphaeraceae archaeon | reverse complement strand
GAATCTTGAGTGGCATGTCCAACTGCAAGTCTAAAAAGATACCCCCATGCGGATATTTTAGCACTGTTTAGGTATTATATGCACAGGACTTTTCCAATTTTGAGAATCGAAGTTTATTCGTTTATTTGAATGGCTGAACTTCCCTAACTGAAAGATAAGCAAAATCATAGGTTACGTAGGTTGATTTAAAAATAACCATGGGTGATGCCCAGCTAATTACGGCACCGGGCGTCTTTGCCCCGCAGCGGGTCATATCGTTTCCCCAGTCCCCCGAGTCTACGAACTCGTCTGCCTTTTCCCAATGATTGTTGCCTTGTTTGTCGACGTAAGATTCCAGCTTAACCCTTCCATCTGGTAAATTGTAGACAATACCTTTGAACCCGATCCATCTTGCAAAAATAGGTCCAATGTCATTTTGTGACAGGGGCAGTATATCATAGTGAACGTGCCATTCCTCTTTTTTGAAATTAAACTTTCCATGGAACAGCTCAATGTTATTATGGTAAGAAGACCCACCACAGCCAAGATGGACGTTCTCGTTATGTCTTACACTCCTCGTTACGAGTGATAGCTCATTCCCCTGGGAGGCAGATAAGAACCTGAAGTATCCAGTGACTTCTACATTCTTCCAATCGCTTGGTTTATACCAGTAGCCTTGCTTGGATAACTTCGAGTAATTGTAAGTTGGCAAATTACTTCTTATTTTGTCGGATGGATATTCTGAACTTTTTGTAAAGGCTAACATTCTAGTAATACCTGGATTAACGTGCCAACTGCCATCTTGATTTCTTGATATCTCTGCACCATTGGAATCGAATTGGCCGTCATTTGGATCGGCAGAATTAAAAACCCATGTTTCTCCATCTTTAGCTGTGGGATAAATTTTTAAAACCCCCAGTTTGTCCGTTTCGTTAGTAACGTTGAATCGTACTAACAGAGTTCTCCCCAAGTTGGCAGGACGATTTTGATAATAATAAGTAGAGGTCAGTATTACCAACAAAACAGTCGAAACTGCAATAACGACAATAATTCCAATAACAATGACTTTTTTGCTCTCGAATATTTTCGCTTCTCCTCTACTAGGCTACTCCCTCATTCAAAATTATCTTCTGTTCTTTTATTGTTTTCTCGCTAATATTTCAGGCATAGTCCCTAACATTCAGTCTCAAGCCCATTGGATTATAGGTTTGGAACTATATTCAATCAAAAAACAAAATTAAGCTATACTAGAACATTCGGAATAGTTTGTCGAAGTGTAACCATGGTCGTCCTAACGTGCGCACGTTACACTCGTTGCCCTAAATTGGGTGGCATAAATATTTTAAATGGGGACTTTGGATTCAGCTTCGATATAATAATTCAGGATATAGGCACCTAGTACTCTTAATGCATACTCAAGCCGGCTAATGCACTATTCTCAAGTTTTATTTCCTTGTTTCAAATCAACCGGGATTAGTGGTACATTCAAATTAAAAGACCCCTTCGTTAAAAACTTACAATGACTTACCTGTAGTTCCTGGCACCATTATTTTCTCCGCCTTGCAACATCTAGCCAAACCTTTGTAATTGCATGCTGTTTGTACTGCTTCAACTACCAAAGCCTGAGGATAATACTACACATTGATTTGTCAAAGAATTGTTACTAAAAGAGATATCCCCAGTAGAGCTCACCTTATCAGAGCTCATGCATATATCAAAAGACTCAGGTCTTTTTGCCCTTCTGATTAGGCTATTCTAATGTTTTTAAGCAGCCGGTCCTGACTAATCAAAGTGTCCAGTCCAGATACAAAATGCTGTCCGATATTGCGTAAAGCCAAAGTTAGATGGATAATCTGCTGCTTATTTATTATATTGATCGTCATTAGCTCAGGGATATCTCTGCTATTTCCTCGTTCATTGGCTCTTGCCCAGCGGCCTGATTTTAATATTGTGGCGGCCGGGGATTGGGGTTGCGGCATGCAAGCTAACATAACTTTAGATTCTATTCTCAAAAAGCAGCCCGAAGTTGTTCTGGCTTTAGGCGACTTATCCTATGAGAAAACTGCAGATTGCTGGCTTAATCTCGTAAAGCCAATTATTGGTAAATTGAAGTTAGCTATTGGTTTTCATGATCTCGACCAAAATGGGAAATATTCTCGTGAAGAACAATACCTAAAAGCTATCAACCTGTCAAAACCGTATTATTCATTCAACTATCAGAATGTCCATTTCGTTGCTCTTGCCACAGAAATAGCATACAATGTTACTGATGGCCAGTTACTAAATGTCGACGAGTATAGGTTTCTAGATACAGATCTTAATAAGGCATCAAAAATGAACAATATTAACTGGATAATAGTTTTTGGATACCGACCATTGTACTCATCTCCTTCCGTACATAACGCCTCAGGTATACTAAGAGATACGTATCATCCATTATTTGACAAATACGGAGTCGATCTTGTTATACAAGCGCATAATCATAATTACCAGAGGACACATCCTCTCAGGTACAACCCAAATAGACCGGCCGCACCTACAATTGACAATACAAGTAAAGGCTATCATAGTAACGGTTATAGTGGGCCTATATTCATCACAGCAGGAACAGCTGGCCAAGATCTTTATGGCTTTACAGGGAAGGCTCCCTACGTCGTTACGCAGTTCCCAAGGAATGGGTTTCTCAACATTAATGTGGCTAAGAACGGGACATCATTAGAAACATCTTTTATAGATAGTAACAATGGTGAGGTTCTAGATCAGAATTTGGGACTTCCGTCAACCTGGAGATCCGTGATGGCCTGTACTATTTCAGAATTGCGTAAGTAATACGTCTGTGGTCATTTTCTTTTAGCCTTGTATCTTAGTCTAGTATTGCAACATTGGCATTTAACGTCTCCTGAAATAAACTGGGGATGTTATGGAGACAGAGGGACGGATACAATTTCATTAACAGGAGCAAAAACTATAAATGAAAAATATTTTATTTTTCGGTACGGCTCTTTGCTATCATGGGGAGTCGGGGATCTTGACAATCTTTTACTGGTCGTCTTCACCAATTTCCTCAGATCGTCGGAGTACTAAATCCCTTTACCAAAACAGCGGAGCGTAAAAATTATAGATATACTCTTTTTATGTTATTCGCACGACCTTTCCTAAACGGTGAATTTGGTTTATTTAGGATTTCTCCGATGAGTCATGTGTACGCTCCTCCTCCGAGGCACAGACAAATCATACTGTACTTAGCTAAGAATCCAAAAATAACCGGCCTTCGAATAAGGAATAGAAATAATGCCGTATTTAGTTTTAGCAATATCTTT
>DASWDL010000212.1:0-8767 GCA_036395315.1 Nitrososphaeraceae archaeon | reverse complement strand
TAATGAAGCATGGGTCAGTGCTTATATTTATGACCCCCGAGGAAGATAAGAAGGCGGACGAGGCAATTTATAAAAATAAATGAACTATTTCTTCAATATAATCATCATATGTTACTAGGCAAGAATCATCCTAATGTTATGGGTAAGACATATTTCATATTATGTGAACTATGTTATTGGTGTGCATCCATGATGGGCACAGATTATGGGTTAATATCAAAGTGTCCAATGTGCGATAACTGCGGTAGGATCAAGTCTATTATTGTATAATTCTCATACAGGTGGTAAGGCGTCTATGTCTGAAGGCTGAGGTTGATTATAACTACTGACAACTGAAAAAGGATTTGCATTTCTCCACCTTTTTAAATAACCCCTGATTAGTATCCTCACAATATTGGAGACAGGCGGGTCTTTTGTCATTCCCTTAGCGAAAATATATTGAGCTATTTTTTGTAGAAACTGATAATCCTCATGCGAAATCTTTGTAGAAATCACAGTATCGTATTTGCCCATGTCCTATAATAATAGTTGGCCTATCTATAAAGGTAAACTAATTTAATAAGTCAACTATCCAGGCTTCTGGCAAACTAGTCTTATAAAAGAGAAAAAGTAAACTTAGGGAATGATGTACTTGGTAGTAATTTAAAGGTTTACTGATAAGAGTGAGCTGTGACCTATTTCTCATAATGTGAGAGCTCTTCAAATAAGAATGTATATTATATTTTGCTCAGGTAAACGAGTTAAAAGTCTACGAGAGAATGATGGTATAAGCAGCAATTAAAAGGTTTACTAATGCATTTACTAATCTTTTTGAGCGGTCCCCCTTGGTATACCATTTACTGACTACAGCTACGAAGGTAAACCGGTAAACTTATGAAGTCTACCATACAAGTAAGGTAAACCCAACTCTAGTACGTAAATATCCGCAGACTAGTATCTAAATGATTGCTAACTCGGGGGGGGTTACTTATCTTGCTCTGCTCCAATACATCCGATTCATAGGCACATCTATCTTGATTAACTTAAGAATTTATGTCATGCACACTTTCTTTATGCCTAGTTAAGTTTGAAGGATCAGGGTCTTTGTAGTCACATTGTGGGCATTGATAGTTGTACATGCTTTTCGATAGTCCGTGAGGATTCCAACCAGTTTGAGTCTTGGTATTTTTTTAATCGGCTTTGCATTTGACTCTTCTGACCCTTTTGACCTCGAGTTGGAGGAGAATCCACCCAGAAATGGAGAATGTTGCTGTTCATTTAATGTATTCTTGACAGGTAGATAATACCGTTCAGATGTTCGGTCAGATTGGTCAGATTGGTCAGAATCCTTCAAAGAGGTAGTACTATTCTTATTAACAGGAGCAGGAAGCATGACTTTTGTAGGATTCTTACTGGTAATTTGTATTTCAGGGAATTTGTTCATGAGTCTTTCGTAGACTATACGGGCTCGCTTGTTGTTACTACGATCAAAATAGTCCTTTTTGCTTAAACCAGATTTGAGATATTTATCTACCTGTGGACTAGCACTACATGCCTTTATGAGCAGTTCAGGAATTGTATATATAAGCGGCTGACCCAGAGCTCGCTCCTCTAGAGCTTTAAGGCATTGTTCAACTGCTACTTCTACCGGATCCTTTGGAGCTATAGTCCCAATTTCATAATCTTTTGCCATCTGACTGTAGAAATACACGACGGCGGTGGCATCTTCAACGTCGACCACATCCTTCAAAAGTAACCTTGCTCTAGCCTTTGAAAGATTAAATAAGGTATCTAGCCTCCTAGGCGAAACCAGCTTACTATGTTTCATCATTTCAACAAAGGCTTCAACCAGAATAGAATTTGCTTCGCTTGTTATTTTTGGATTAAACTTTTGTTTTCCATATACTAGCCATTTTTTTATAAACTTAGAATATTCTGGAATTGCTCGTCCTACAAGCTCCGCCTTCGCATATGCCAACTCTCTTATATCATTCTCATTTCTCATGGGTGGAATATAGAATCTAAAGTCAAAGCGGTCCTATGGGTAAGGAAAGAAAATGATTTATTGTCATTTTATGGCCGGTTAAAAATCGTTTCAGATAATATTCGTATTTTTTCCTAGTCTCTGATGACTTGATCGAATTTACGAAATTAAAATATTGACGATCTAATCTCTGCATTACTTAATTGACTCATGATCAATGAAGTATAAAAATGATTTTAAATATATGGAATTATATTCTTCCATACGGGCTCTAGCGGCAAACTATCTTTTCTTAATAACATCACCGGGCTTTATGTCACACAAGTAAAAGGGGATAAACAAACCACTATGATTTGGCAGTGGAAATAAGCAGGGATAAATTATCTAAAAATTTATTGCTTTTTTGGAACTAGGATAAAGGAGTAGAACTGTTGTTAGATTGAATTTGGTTAGCCAAAGATATCCCCTTCATAAGTAACCACTAGAAGCCAAGCCATGACGGTTGTTGTTGATCTTATTTTCATGGTTGTTCTTTGTAGAACATTTATCAAAATATTATTCTGAAAATGATTAAATGAATCTATAGACACTCAACTAGAAAAAATCTTGCGTTCTATGTATACTTTCAGACAAGCCTATTCTACGCATCAACTGAGAATTATTGCCTCTATAAGTGATCTGTAAGTTAGTTTGTCGAAGATTAACAGAAACACATTCAGCATCTTGTTTTGGTAGAAGTATAATTTTGTTTGTTCTTGTTGACAGTACGACACCCCAGATAAGGGATATTCAATTACGTGATTTTAGCATGAAAAAATCGAACGTAGCTATGTTAGCCTTACTGTCGATGGGTATGATGATGACTATGGGGATTGTTGCCGTACCTGCTTTTGCAGGGGGTAATCACGATCACCATGACCACGGTGACAAAGTTTGTAAGAAAAATGAAGATAATAACTGCAATACTGATGAAGTGAAGCAAGATGTATATGCAAAGAACGACTGTGAAATAGAAAATGAAAATACTGATCATAGTAAACGCAACGACAACACGAATGATCTAACATGTGACAATCAGATCGAAAACATAAACGATTCATTCTTTGGTATTCTAGGATAGGATCCATCAATAAGAGTAGACTAGACAACACATTTTTATTTTTTATTTTTTGAAGTTGACTGTTCTTTACATATGGTTTTAGTTATTCATATGTGAGTTTATAATTTGTTCGAATAACTGAAGATTAAAATCAAGTAAATTCTTACCGCTTCAGTCATTGAGCAGGGAACATTTTCATGGTCACACATTCTCAATCACGTGTCTTTTGCTCTCCTAGCTTCTATAAAATCAAGAAAGTAAAAAAGGTAGCATCTGTCATTTATTTTGATTATCCAGGGAATATATGACTCACTTTTCTTATTTTTTGCACTTATAGTGTAGCCGGTTTTTTCTAGGAGATTTCTGAGCTCGATACCTGCTATAGTAGATTTAGTTTGTTGTATATCATTGTCATAAGGATCAGCCATGTATAGCCTCCCATCAGGCTTAATTAGCTTATTTATTGACATAATAGTTTTCCCTAAGTCGAGTCTTCCGACTAAATTAAGAGCCACTATAGAATCGAAGTATTGTTGGCTGAAAGGCATTTTAGTTGAATCGCAAACCAAAAATTCTGCATTTGAGATTTTCATTTCTTTCATACGCCTTCTTGCCTCAGATATAAAGGAAAAAGAAAGATCAATTCCAAACACAAACGATAGTTTTTTTGCTATCATCAGGGCTGCGGAGCCCACCGAACAGCCAACGTCCAATCCAATATTTCTGATGTTGGTTTCTAACATGTTTGTCACCTTTCTATAAATTTCGTCAGGTCTGATCTTCCATCTTAGCATTGAAAGCATTCTATCTTCCAAAGAATAGTCGTAATGAGTCCAAGTGAAAGGTCTGAACCAAGCTGAATCGTCGTACCGGTTCTTGTTATTCTCGGATCTGATTATATTCATTCCTGCCTGCTTCAGGAATTTTCGCAGCTCAATAGACTTCACACCAACTAACCAGCTTCCAAAAATTTCAACTCTTTCGGCCGCGTAAGCATTGAAATTTTCCACGATTATAGCAACTCCTCCAATTACGGGAAATGTAGCGTCGCATTTTTCACAACTCAAAATTCCTTCTATGCTGTCACCATTTTCGTCAAGAAAAGATTCGAGTGATAATTTTGCCTTGTAAGCATGATTGATGCAATACAACGACTCAGCAACCTTTATTTTCAATAAGCAGCAAATTTGCTTCTTCTCTAATAAGAACTACCAGAAAGTTGAACTATTCTGTCTCAAACCAACGATCATCTGATTCTGATTCAAAGCTAATTTGGTTACTGGTTCTTTCAAAAGACAATCGACCCAAGGACTCGAACTTGACTTTTTGAATCTAGTGTATCGAGATTTTTAATGAAAACTTTATTTCTGACAAAGCTACAGAAACTCTAAATGATTTTTAGCACCATACTCGTATACGGAGTGCTTTTCGCAGTGGCAGAATTGTTGATATGTGTTATTATAGGAAAATTGAAAGAAAGCAAGCGGCCAAAAGATACAGAAAGCTCTAAACCTGATCTTGATTCCTCTGCTGCCAATATTTAATCTTAAGTATGCGAGTGTTTATAGATCATACTACTACAGCGTCAAATAAATTTTAGGAATAAATTTGTCTGATGGAGCTTACTCGAGATTACCATCCCTTAATTCAAATTATTGAGCAGCATTTGTTGCCTTATTTTTTCGCTGCAGAGGTGTTAGCTATAGTAGAAGCCATCGTATTGGACGCATTTGATGTATTTGTGTTTGATGGTACGGACTCATCAATTGGTTTCAGGTTTTTCTCTTTTATAATGTCATTTAACACCGTTAGGTCATATATTCCGGTTAGATCTGGTTTTATTTTCCCAAGAAATCCAATTTCAAATGCGTCATTTGCAGATTTGAATAGTGACTGCTTAAGAGGATCATAAGTTATCTCTAATTTAGAGAATGCACCTTTCAGTTGATCCTCTGGAATTGTCTGTCCTGTGAGTTTTTTCAGTTCAGTGTTGTAGACCTTAAGGGCCTCTTCTTTATTGTTATTTATCCATCGAGTCTCATTTATGTGTGCTTCCAGAAGCTTCTTTATCACATCAGGATTGGCTCGGAGATATTCTGGATTAACAACTATGTTTGCTGTGACGAATTTACCGTCTGGCCATAAAGTACGTTCGTCCAAAAATTGTCTAGCATTACCTTCTTTTATCAGTTTCTCACCCCATGGCTCAGGAACCCAAGCACCATCAATCTCTTTCTTTAGCATCAATGTCAAAATATCTGGATTCTTTACAGGAAGTACCTCAACGTTTCCACCTTTTTCCTTTGTTTTGTAACCGTTATCTAGTAAATATTTTCTTAGTGCGACATCTTGAGTATTTCCCAACTGAGGTGAGGCAAACTTTTTACCAGCAAAGTCTTTTGGTGTTTGAATTCCGGAATCATTCCTAACAACAAATACTGCACCCCCGCTTGATGCACCAGCAATTATCCGCACATTTTTTCCCTCAGAGACAATATAACCATTTATTGCAGGATTTGGTCCAACATATGCAGCATCGATTTGTTTTGCAAAAAGAGCTTCGATAGCCGATGGGCCTGCATTGAAGACAAAGCGCTTGATCTCAATATTGTCTCCAAGTGCCCTTTGAAAATCCCCATTTCCGATCCCAATGACTGCTTGCGCATGATTAATGTTGGGAAAATATCCTAATCTAAGTATTTTCTTTTCTGCGGCTTGTGAATATACATCTCGCGAAATGGATGATGCTGTAATAAGTCCCGCTGCAATAATTGCAGTACTAAGAATCGTAACAAATATTCTTCTATTCATGTTTTTACCTTGATAAGAACTAATAAGAACATATTTGAATTCTCTCAAATATGCAGAAATCTACAGATATGTGTTGCATTATCATACTATTATTAATGATTTGCATAGTAAGCAACTAGAGCTTGAACAATGCTCACCAATTCTCAAGCCAGGTGTCTCCAAAACATGTGCCTTATTGTTCCCCATTATTTGCATTTATTTCATAATTAAACGCTCACAGTATAACTAGCTTTTTATCATAACAGCATTTGTTACAAATGAGCTGTTATGAGTGATCTATTTTATAATCAAATTTAGGAATATAGTTTTAGTCACATAATCATCTGTGGCGCTGACCCCCAAAGTGTAGTTTCCAGGATAAATCTCAGTTTCCTGTTCAGGAGATAACCTCAGCTGAATTGGAGTTATCTTTGGAAGACTAGCGATATTCAAACCATCTGGAATAAACTCAGATGAAATATTTTTTAATGACCCAAAAGGAGTCATCGAGGATGAAATTTTAAAGGATATGGAATTCTTGGGCAAGTCGGATCCGTTTCCATTTGATTCCACATTGGTAGGTTCATTCATGATTTGAAGATTGATGGCCTCTGGCGAAAATTTATGTTGATTATTTGTTGATATCGTTATATCTTGTAGATTTGATTTAATACCGAATGATATTGGAATATGACGGTCGACTAAGCCTATCTTGTCATAATTGTATTCAGAAAACCAAACTCGGTTCCTGTCCAGAGGATCCACTGCAAAATTAAGAACATTTGATATATATCCTGTGGACGGATCTCGGGTCGGAATTTCATATTCTGTGAGTTGCATATTAGTCGTATTGATAAATGATATCCTATTTCCTGTGTGCTCATTAAACCATAAACTTTTATCATCAGGTCCTATTTTCAACCAAAATGGAAGACTGATATACTGATGAGGATTATTAGATACTGCAACCTTTGTAACAGAGTTAGAAGTCAAATCATATTTGGCTATAAAATTGGCATCGTGTTCTGTCACCCAAAGGCTATTGCCAAGTCGTACCACATCATAGGGTGCCGAAAATAAGTCCTTTTTGCCTTTACCTGAAATCTCCGTAAGCTTCACCAGATCAATTACCTTTCCGTGAATATCCGTCACAATCCTGAGCTTTATTATTTTGTCATCTAATGTCTCTGTAACCCAAAGTGAGTCACCATCCAAAAATAAACCGCTTGGATACGATGCCTTTCCTAAGGAAAATTCATTTATTTGGTAATTCGAGCTGTCAGGAATAGAACTAGTATTTGTTTTTACCCTTTGAATTACTCCAATATTACCTGATGCGAAAGTGGTAAACCATATGTTTCCAGTTCTTTCTTCAACTTTCATTTGGAATGGGGCACTGCTGATAGTTTGGAATATTTCAAATTTGGAATTGTTTCTATCAAACCGCCATAGGGGATTTGAGGAATCAGATTGTGAAAACCAGATGGAACCATCTTTCCCTTCAACCATGGCCCAAACCATCATGACTCCAGTTCTACTTTTTATACGGTTGTTACTCACTGAATCTTGATTTTTCAGTGGATACAGGATAGGACTTGACCATTTCTGGGGTCAACCTTGAGGAGATTTTGGGATCTAGTTCCAACAGTCCAGACTGTTCCATTGGAATCAACGAGTAAACCATTAGGCCAGGTACCGTTGGGTATTGAATATTCTTTAACGTATGGGGTATGCAATACCTGAATGGATTTTCCCACTTGAGTCTGCAAGTTAGCAGTTGGATCATTTGATGGATTATTTGTCGCAGAGGTAGGAAGAGATAATGCGTTTGTATCATAATTATCCAGTACTGAAAAATAAGATCCGATGAATAGTAGTATCATCAGAGATAAAAGCAAAAATCTAGGAGTAAGCCCGAATGGTGACACTACTAAATTGCACCGCTGATTCAAATTGTAATTCCATTCCCCGGCATCTTATTTTTCCTCGCTTGATGATAAAGTGAGAATGTCGTTAAACAATAAATCCGAATTTTCAACCACGTCACCTTTGCCTTAAAGTGACATATTAGGTCTAAGTTGGCTTCGTGATTGAATTTTAGGTATTAACCATGCTATGGCAGCCAGTATCCCGGCGGCTATTACTAGGTACTGACCCATCCCTATGCTTATGATTCGATTCACAATGGCACTTTCTTGCCCTTTCCATTCTCCTGCTATGAGACCACCAGTTGAAGCTGCTATTTTTGCAAAATTAGTTCTAAATGAGTCAATTGAGTAAAACCATATTGAACCAGATGAAATACATAATAACGCAACAGTAAGTGTCAGAATTGATCTATGTTTCTTCCATATAAGCGCGGCCACTACCGCTGGAATCGATGCTGTATATAGTATTGTACTTAAAATAATACCGGTATAGGTAATCTTGAATGGAGCTGTGATATCGAGCAAATACATCTGTTCGTTGGATTTAGATTCTCTGGACACTTCTTCCAATACACTTAGTGGCGAGAACGGATGATATCCAAAAAGGTTTATTACTACCCAAGGTATCGCTACCGATGGTAAAAGTAACCCCACAACTATCGGCAAAATTACAAATTTATATTCCATTAATTAAAGCCTCAAAAAAAAGATAGGGAATGTCTATTCCTTTTGTTTTTACTTTCCGCATGGTAAGTTCGCTGATGATGTGTTGCCGCAACCGGTTGGCCATTCTTTGGCCAGGTTCTTATTCAAGTCTTGTCCAAGAGCATACGGGCTGTCTACATGGAATACATATGGGGGATAGTCAGGTACTGCATCCGCTGGATCCCAGAGTGTGACTACTTTCCCGTAAGTGCCTTGTAGAGTCTCAACTAGTTTCCCGCATTCAACTCCTTGTGGAAGAGACACACAAGAAGGCATTCCTCT
>DASWDL010000211.1:0-13990 GCA_036395315.1 Nitrososphaeraceae archaeon | reverse complement strand
CAGCATCATTGACTCCATCACCCATGTAGCCTACTGTTTTTCCGGATTTCCTCAACGATAGAATGATCAGCTCTTTTTGATTCGGTTCTACTTCAGCAAAAACATCTACCTCATCTGCTAATTTAATCAAAGACTCTGTACTTAGTTTACTAATTTCAGAACCTGTCAATATGCGCTGGTTTAATAACCTCAGTTGCCTAGCTAAATAAGAAGCAACAAGACTATTATCGCCAGTGATAACTTTTAGTGAAACACCAAGGTGCCCAAGCTTGGAGATAGATTCAACTATACCCGGTTTTATAGGGTCGAAGAATACAAGAAATCCTAAAAATACCATATTAATTTCGTCATCTTTAATGATTCTCGTCCGAGAGTTAAATTCGCGATATGCCACTCCTATTATACGAAAGCCTTCCCGGCTCAATTCCTTGAATTGTGGTTGAACTTTGTCAGCCAGCTTCCGAAGATCTACGATCTTTTCTGGAAAAAGTTCAGCAATAGAACAGACTTCAAGTATATTTTTAATCGCACCTTTTGTTATCATAATATCTTTGTCCTTATAAGATATCAAAATGCTCAATCGCTTCCGAATAAAGTCGTAGGGAACTTCGTCTAGCCTCTTGTAGCAAGAGAGATCAAACCTAGCATATTTGCGTATTGCCTCATCAATTGGGTTGGTAAACCCCGTCTCGTAAGAAGCATTAATAAACGCATACAATAGAACCTTTTCCTTTTCATTACCGTCGACTCCGAGAGCAGATTTTAAGTCAACCTGTACCTTGGTTAATGTTCCAGTTTTATCCGAACATAAAAGGTTCATACTGCCAAGATTTTCAATCGATGGAAGTCGTTTTATTATGACTTTTTGCGCCGCCATTCTTTTTGCCCCATGGGCAAGATTAACACTTATAATCGCAGGAAGAAGTTGTGGTGTTAAACCAATAGCTAAGGCCAATGAAAATAAGAACGAGTTTAACACCGACCTTCCATAGTAGACATTAATTACGAGAATAGAAATTACAAGGAGTAACGTTACTTCCACTAGAAAGAACCCAAATTTTCTAACTCCACTTTCAAATTCTGTCTCAAGTGGTTTCCGTTTGAGACGCTCTGAAATTTTCCTATTTCAGAGTTGATTCCTGTACTTATGACTAGAATTTTTCCAGATCCACTTATCACATAAGTTCCCATAAACACAGTATTAGAACGCTTACAGAGTGGCGTTTCTGGACTTAAGATGCCCGACGATTTTTCTACGGGGTAACTCTCACCTGTCAATGTTGCTTCGTTGACGAAAAGATCTTTTGATTCTAGAACCAAGCCGTCAGCAGCTATTGGGTCGCCAGCACTTTAAATCACAATATCTCCAGGTACAACATCTCTAGAGGGTATTTCAATCATTTTCTCATCCCGAATTACTTTAGATTTTGTCTGCACCAAGTCAAGCGACTCTTTGACAGCATTTGTTGCGCCTCTTTCTTGGAAGAATCCAAGCATTCCGCTTACGAACACAATTATGAGGATGATTATCGAATCATTAGAATCTTGTAGGAAGAAGGACAGAACTGCAGAGAAAATAAATATTATGACGATGGGGCTTTTGAACTGGGCAAATAGTATCGAAAGTGAAGTTGAACTACCTTGGGATCCAATGGCATTAGGACCATATAGCTTTAATCTTTTAAGTGCTACTTCTGTTGCTAGACCTTCCCTTTTTGTATTAAAACTTTTAAAAATTTCACTAATAGATAATGACCAGAAATTTGTTTGAAGTACATTCAAACTGTTGTTACTCTTCTTAATATGAATATAACCACCTCAGAACCTGAAATGCATATAGCTCAAGTAATTGGCAACTTGGGACCGTTATGAGTAGCTTAACTGGACAGATTACCTAACTTTATTCTTTTTTTGATAGTCAAAACTGAAGAGGTTCCCGGCCAGGTTATGATGCTTCACCGTTTATGCCAAGCTTAGATATCAATTCATCTTGTTTAACCTTGTCTTTGTCAACCTTTACAGAAGCTGAATCAACAGATTCTAATCTCCCTTTTTCAAATTCTGACTGAACCTTCCCCAGAGATCTAGCCAGCTCTGGAAGTTTTTTCGCGCCAAAGAACAGAACTCCAACAAGTATCAATATTAAAAGAATGTTTTCGAATCCCATATGGAATACTAGGAGATTCTAGTATATACGGATAAATTAACATAGTTAAATAAATTCATACAAACTAATCAAAACAGAGCTTGTACTAGTGTTTCTGAAATTTTGTTTAGAGTCTAAGCTATTATGATCGAATGTCAAGCAGATTGCTTATATTATCCATTTAAGGTCCCAAGTAGTATCTTTTAAAATATTAAGTGAAAAATCCAGCTCATTAATAGCACAGTAGCGATGATTTTAAGGGTCTTTCCTATGATGGTAAGTGTAAGGTAAGTACCAAAGTTGTATTTGGTTATTCCAGCAAATACTGAAGCATAATCTACAATTATAGGAATCCAAGGAGAAAGAAGTATGCCGAGCCACATGTACCTTCTTAAAAAAGTCTTTAGCCTAATAACATAACGATTTAATTGAATTGTCCGTAGTCTAGTCTGATTAATTATCGAAGCCGAATTGAAGCCTAGACAGTAAGCGAGGAAAGCACCAATTATCGATCCAATATCTAGAATCACTACAATAATCAATGAATTGATCCCTCCTATCAATAATGCCGCTATTGAAATTTCTGTTGGGATTGGTAACAAGGATGATATTAAGCCGTTTAAAAACAAACCATATAAGTTAAATTTGATATTACTTGAAAGTACTATTTGGTAAAGTTTTGAAAACGCCGTCATCATTGACGTTCCTTCCAACAGGATTATGATTCCCCCGAGCGCAAGTATTATGAGGATTTCAACAGTCCGGTCACGTCTTGAGTCGACAGTAAACGCATGACGATTAAAAAATGAGGCCATAGCTAGCCGGAAATTGAAGTGAATTTGGTAGACCGAAAAACTCTCATAGTGTAATCAATATATCACCCAAACCACTGACTTTCGTGAATATTATTTTTATCCACTTTCTTACACGATGCTCTATTTACTTATCCTATATGCTATGTAGTATATTAATGACGATTAACATGGTAAAGTGACTCTTCCGCAATGTGTCACTCTAATTACCTCCAACGAAGCTTTATTTGGAAACATAATGAGTTTACCCTTAATTAAAAGGTAGAAGGAGAATAAAATAATCTGGATCTACTGAAAGATAGTTGGCATAGGCGTGACGTTTGCCGTATGGTTAGGATCTAATACATAATAGCAATCGCGTCAGACTGTCTTTCGCTGAATGGATAAAGTGAAGAGAAAAAATAGTAGTCTTTAAGGCTACTTGACAAGATTATATTTAGAGCCTACCAAATAACCTATGGTAACTGAATATTTCAAATATAATATTTTAACTGGAATGTCTGTTTCCTATATTCTTTCCACACTTTCTTAAAAAAATCGATAAATTCGGCACTTGGTGCATAAAGGCGCAAAAAGGATATTACTTCAGTGTACAATTGATCTGCATCCTTGATTTCTACATCTAAATCATTCATGATTATCATATTTATCAAAGTGTCAGCTATGTAGGTTTTGCACGATCGTCCTCTCCCATATTTGGCATGGAGCCATTCAGTAAATGAGATGTCATTGGATGTCATTGGTTATTTTGAGGCTCATTTCATCTCTATCGGGGTTCATTGAACACTCGTATTAGAGAGTGAGACCTCGCATCCTTGTTCGAAGTAGTTTCAAATTACTTACGGGAATCAAAGGCATGTTCATGGTTTCATAGAGACAGAATTTATGATTTGATTAACCTTGGTAATGTTTAATTATTCCAGTTACAGGTTCATTTCCTTACTTCTATAAAATTGCCTTATTAGATAAGTAATAGTAGCTTAACCTTTAGAATGATAGCCATTTGTATCTATTTTTGGGCTTATTAGAACCTAGTAGAGTATCTTCTATAAAACTCATAGACTAATGCAATGTGACATATATATGATATCAGTCATAAAGAAGTATTTTCAGAAAATTAACTTCGAGTACCATTCTCTACTATCAATCTTAGAAACGGTAAATTGAACTAAGTTAATTCATACAGTTAAACAATGGATTATAAATACGCCCATACCAAATTTGTAATTTTCACAAGAACAACAAAAATGCTTGGTGTATGCTGTCGAAAAATACTGCCAATATTGCATAGGACGACTTTAGTATATTACATTTATTTGATCTTATATCTCTGTAATTCTTTATATGAGATATCAAGCAGGATCTCATTACCAGTACGACGTTCAATGTGTGATCTTGGAATATTGTATTTCATGCCATAGGTGAAGCTACCAAGATAAAACTGTCAGATTTGGCCTCTACAGAACCTATTAATGATTTTTTTGCCCTGACTTTCTTATCCAGAACATTGTCAAGATTTACATTCTGTTGTGACATCAATCTTCCACAATACTTCCAAGGAAGAAGAATATATTTCCTGATTAACAATGTTACCTTATATTATATGGCTATAAGTTCAATGTAGAATTTGAGGAGATATGAGATCGTATAATACTTTACTTTCATCAGCTTGGTTCAGACAGAAACATATCGACTCAATTCTTATGGATAACTGTTATTCCAGAGTTGTTCCATTTCATGTAGGGGCCACAGATAATTGCCAACCATACTACCTGGAATGCTAATTTAGCCGGTCAAATTTTCTCAAGGGAATTGCAGGTTTTCCAGTAATCTTAGCATAATGCTTGAATGCCTGAGTCAAGTAAGTTCCCTTCATGAAATTAACAGGAGGTCCAGCAAGATCCTTCTAATGCTCCTAACTTTTTATGACCAAGGTTTTCTTGCCCGACAACTACTTTCCCTTAAAGAAGATTAATTCTGGGGCAGTCTACCGCTAGAATTCATTTGGTGAGCAAAGGCAGATCCTGCGGTTTGTGGAGCAACTATAGTACAGATAGGCAATCATAAATTACTTCCAACACTGAGTAGTGCTGTAAAATCCTTTATTTTTATCGAAAATCTAGATCCATTATCTAGCTACTGCTCGCTAGTGGATAACTACCTTGTATTGATAGGCGTCGGATGAAATTAATGTACTACAATTTTTGCTTCGTAGTTTAGTCCTTTATGAAAGGTCATACTCCCAAACTAATAATTGATTAAAAAGAAAGTTGAATTTTTTTACTCAGTTTTGATATGACATCTGTACATGAATTTATATCGTTCAGGGTTGCGTGCACCAATATTTTCCATGAAGTTGACTAGGGTATGAATCGGTTATTATCTTACCACATGAGTTACAGTACAAAGCTTTACATGTCGTACATGCAAATAAACACAAATTCTCGGTATCTTGAAGAATAAAACTATGTTCATGACATAATGGGCTGACGTAATATGAGGGCTCCAACTTGGAAAGTTTGACATCGTGCATTCCCTTTGTCTTGGCCATCTTTCTTCGTTTTACCATAGATGGTATACATATGTCAATTAATTACTTAAACGAGACTTATCCCCGTTAATTATCGAATGAAACAGTAAATTTGTCTTATCTTTAATTCGGGATAATATGGCATCTACAACAGTGCCCAATTAAGGTAAGCATACTAATCAAATTTGCTATCCAATCTTTATGGCATTGATCGAGATTATACGATAACAATGTTAATCGATATTAAATAAGAAGTTAGAATATTATATGGACTAAGGGTTCTCATGGCGCTCATACATAAGCAAGGCAAAATTGTGAGGCAAGAGTATTGGGAGTTCTTTCCATGAAATGTCTAATGATATAGAGCCTTCGGGCTGCCGAAACAATATTCTAAGCTTGGCTGACTGTTTTATTGAGCAAATGGGTACAATAAAAAACACACTTCGAGGAATGTCAATTTCGGCCTTGATTTTAGCTCCGTTTGCGATTGGGCTAGCAATATATCTTATTAGCCATCCTTTATTTTTTAACGTTTTACAAACTGAAAACGAATTTGGGTCTGTTTTAAGTATATTAATCTCCTCAGTAATTGGAATATCAGCGGTTTGTATTGTAACTGGCATTAGACAATACAGTTTGATCGATTCTTGGAATAAAAGGTACCAATCCTTTATCGTCAGAAAGGAAGAAATAGATAAAAAAATTGCTGATAGATTTGCACTGGACAACGGGATAGAGGAATCATGACTACTCTATATTCAAGGAACTGCCATGGGACACATTACCCTATATGATAACTATGAATCCAGCGTCAAAATCTTTGAGTCATCGCGAAAGAATCTATATAGTAAGTGATATAATTCTTAAACTTGTAGAATATGGTGAAATGAACCAAACTGCCCTTATGAGTTTTTGTGGACTTAATATAAACAAACACAGGCCTATACTTGATAGGATGGAACATACAGGTCTAATTATAAAAATGGATAGATTGGTTGGTAAAAAGGCCGTAACAATTTACAAGTCGTCCCTCAAAGGATACGAATTTTGCAAAAACATTCTAGAACCCTATGAAAAAATGTTCCCCAGAATCAAGACAATCTTTTATAAAGGAACAGTCATCTTATCATATACCTAGTTCCATTTTAGATGTTACTCAGGCAAATCTTCTAAATATTCGAGACTGATATTGATCTATTATCTATAAATTAATAGCTTATAACGTTACTACTTCTCCATTCCATACTTGGGGACTAGTTATGAATTGTTCTCCCATAGATAATGCAGAAGGGATTATCCTCATAGATTGCCTAACTCTCCTGGCATTAGGAGTTCTTAAAACTTTAACAAAGATGGGCTCCCTCGACTTCAATGAGGTATATAATAATATAAGGCGGATAATATTGTAATTTGACGTATATCAAAATTCAGGTAATTGCAACAGCATGTTTCAGAATTTCAAAATATTTGGTCGTTACTATATTTCCATTTGGGGTTACTATTATTAAATTGAAATCTGTTGTAGAGTCTGGCAAAAAATTCCAATTCCAGAAAGCCCAGCCCCATGCACCTAGTTCTTTGAATTGTCTTGTCAGTATGAGGGCATCGGTTTGGTTAAGATCACTGGTAGACACGTTTATTTCATTGACTTCTTGTGGTTCGGCGATGTAAGCTTCCTCATGTGAAACATCATTCCACTCTCCAATGTACAAAGGTAAACCGTTTGTTTTGGCAACTTTTGCAAGTAAATTGAGTTTTGCAGCTTGGTAGCTGCCAGCCGTGGGTATGCCATACATGGAAATCTTAAATACCACATTTTTCTTGTTTTCTGGCAACATTTTTGCAATATTTTCGGATGTCATATTTACTTTAGGGTTATGAAACTGGACAGGAATAGTCATATCCACTATTAGTGTCTAATTCGTCAATTTCCTGAGCTCATTGGTCATGAAGGTATTATAACTACCGATTTTAGGCCATTGATCTGCGCTATGGATTTGGGGTTCATTCAGAATTTCATAGCCTAGGGTACTTGCATGGGCTTCTACGGTTCTTATTACCCTTTTCAGGAATTCTATTTGAAGCGTCCAACCGTCAAGCCCCTGTGCATCGGTTATGTTGTGATTCCACCAATTAGTCCACCATTTAGAAGCAGATGGATTTACAGGTGCACCCCCAGAGCCATATGGGTAGCTAACATTATTGTTAAAAAGCGAAGGAGGGAAACCAGACCCCCGTAGAGGATCAAGCCAACTCGATGTGTGACATTGGTGGTTATCATAAATCACATGTAGTCCCCATTTATCTGCGAGCGAGGCTACCGATTCGAGTTCCTCAATAAATGAAATAGGATCATTTTCAAATGCTTGCCAGTAAAGTACATATCGGATATGATTCAAACCAGCATCCATGATTAATTTGAAGCTATCATTATAATAGTTCTCAGGAAAGTGAATTGACGACCTTTTATTATGAAAAGTACTGGTATACAAGCCTTTCATGTCAACTCCCATATAGGAGATATCAGTAGCGAGTTTCGTCTCACCACTTACCTTATTAACTGTACTGAACTCGGCATGAAAAATCGCAGATGAAATTATGAGAAATTGAACGATAGCGCATGCAGTTAGTGATTAAGAATTTGTACGATGAAAAACTTTGATCAATCAAGAGTTGGAACAATTTATAGTTCTTGTAGATATAAACATGGTGTCTGCAAGTGTAAGTTAAATCCGATTTTACTTATTCGTCCAAGTCATACGTGGAATTCAAGAAAGAATTTTGGTGGAATATTTTCAATTCCATTAAGCAAATAATGCAGGACAACCCTAAAATATTTATCGCATATTACCGTTGAGCTCTAGCCAATGTTCATTTTGAGTAACTTCCAGGGCATTGAACTATTATGGGTTGAGATCAGAATTACGGCTGCTCTATGATTTATAATTTTTAATTGGATCGTGTATTATTTCCATTCCCATATTTTTTCTCGAACATTGCCTAAAGAATCAACATCAGTTTCGAAAACGCCTACCATATTGTTAAGAAAGTATAATTTACCAATCGCCGATGAAGTATAAAAAACTGAACCGCGCCATTTTACCTCTCCTTTTTCAGTTATGTTACCTCGTCCTTTTGCCATTGATGCGGCGAACTCTCCGTCTTTGGTCATCAAGGTTCCTTTTCCTTCACCGTACAAATTACCACACGGATCACGAATATTCCAATAAGTTATAGTAGTTGTAATTTCAATGTTCTTAATGCTACCAGTTGCGTTTACAGTGGCTTCCATTTTTGGTTCCTCGTCTATTTCTAAAACCCGTTGACTTCCAGTCCTTCCGCTGAACTCTCCGATTTGTTGTCCTAGCATTACTTTAACATTTATTGATATTTTATCGTATAATATAAGGTAATGCTAATGTCTTAGAAAAGCGGATTAGCATTAGAATCGTTCATATATATTAAGCCTCATCACGAGCAGGAACAAAAGTCAATAGATTTTGTTCAAAAGGTCGAGTCAGTTCATAGTATCATTGAATCAATCCTCTAACCAGTTTCAAGCCAAAATAGGCTCGGTAAGCCAATAGTAATTCGGCAAACGATGAAGTTCCACATTATGTGGAGGTTTGAATGTTAGAGTCGCATTTTGAAAAAATGTATATAGTTGAGCGGTCATCCTCTTTCAACCCGCACCTACTCTTTTTATCTTCTCTTCATTATCCCTTGCGTTGATCCTCCTTAGTTGTTCCTGTAATTTCTCAAATGAATGGTCGTAAGTAATCTTCAATTGATTTAGGCTAACCAGGCCATCTTTATTCTTGTCTAAATTTTCAATATTATTTTTAAACTCTAGAAGCATATTAATCACTAATTTATTAAGACCGTACAAATCTCGAATATTTCGAATCAGCATGATCATATCTAACTGTAAAAGCGTCCCAAGGGACTTGGTTCTATCCGATTCGAGAATCACGATACTCTCTTGCAACTCCATTAGTTTTTTATTGAACTCAGAATTTATCTCTTCTTTGCTCATCTTGTCTACTGTTTCTGTATCCATCCTATATGAATTCTTGAATCCTTGGTCTAGTGGCTTGTTGTAAAGGAAATCCTCAAATTTTGAAGTTTTTTCTTGTGCATTCAGATACCCAAAATTCCTGTCCTCAGTAACTATCATAACAACTTGCGACTAATTATTTAGGTCATTATCAATATGGATTGTTAACTCTATTTTTTTTCCTCCACATTTAATACCAAACTTAAAGTGCTCTAAAAAAGGAGGCTGGATCTTGACCCATTTTGCCCATGCAGAACATACTATTTTGAAAGAAAATTTTTTAGGGCTAAATAATATCGATGGAGAGATAATATGTGCATAATCCAAGAACTAGAAATTGAATCCGAATTCTGATCTAGAATTTGATTGTTATTTACTTATTAATAAGTTGTACCTATGATAATAATATGAAACATCGACAGTATCGTAATAGAGAAGAAATAATCGGATCAATCCTTGAATCTGCTGATAAACCTGATGGAATGTCAAAAACGAGAGTGATGTTTAATTGTTTTCTTTCCTATACCCAATTGACTGAATATCTTGATCATCTAACTGGCAGTGGGTTGTTGGATTATGATAATGTAGGTAAATTTTATAAAACAACATCAAAGGGATTGGACTTTTTAGATCTCTATACCAAAATGGAAGCAATCGCCAAAGTTCGGTAAGTTCCTTTATACAATGAAGGATATTATGCTTGGGTTAGGGAACTCTACAACTCGGGTCGAAATTTGCCTCATTATAAGGTGATTAGTGCTAATTATGGGGGGTTCTTACCATCGGAAAAAACCTTCGCCTCTACATACAATTGCGATAATCTGTAGCATGCTTGATCAAGGTATATCTGAAGACGAAATACGGAAAACTTTGGATCCTGATGGAGAGTTTGCCCCAGATTTCCTCACATTTTATATTGATTTTGCCATCGAGAACAATTGGCTTACCAAAGAAGAAGGGAAATATTCTATTACTCCTAGTGGGACCACATTTGTAAATGCATTTCTATCATCAAATACGCCATAAGTATCAGTTTCATTATACATTTTTCCGCTAAATGATAAAAGTAACTGATTCTTTAGTACATTCACCTTTGTACTATCCGTGTCTCTAATAAATTAATACCAACTATCTCCAGATTATGAACAATTGAATAGGAGTTAAGGGACTCCTTGTTCAATAGAACAATACCAGGCTTATTTTATATTCTACTGTTACCATCACTCTTATACATGTGTATTTATTGATTGAAGAATATGGGCTTGAGTTATAGTCTACTGATAACGGCTAAAAGTTAGAGAGGATTTAACTCAATCGCTTTTTATAATAGATTGCAGATAAGTTGTTATGAAAGCTCTAATCAAGCAGAAATCTCAAACCGAGCACGGAGAAGAATCAGATGGAATTCCCATATGTGCTTCCAATTTGAGTTCTCCGATAATAGATAGAACACAATTTGTTTCTGAAGTTCACTATAAAATAGGCAATAGGTTATATATCGAGAATGCAGACTAAGCTGGAAAAGAGGGATCTTGAATTTGAAAACCTACTGGGCAATTTACTAATTGCGGAATATCAAGTCGAAAAATTGAAGGAAAGAATTAGTCAGAATTTAAGCACGGATTTTTCAAATGTGGGTAAAGTGTCGGAAAGTGTTTTCAAGTACAAGAACAATTGGTATAGAATTACGCTCAAAGTTGACCAGATAGATTTAAACGGCAAAAACCCAAAATAGCATAACTTAATTTTCTTTTTTTTCATTAAATGACTCAATTGGAATTTGGATCACAGCATGTCATACCATGGTACAATAAATTCATAATTTATTGCTTGTCGAGTCTTAAGAAGCTTAGGATAATATAGTTCCTTCTATATTTTACTTCATTAACTTGTCCCTCCTTCTCTTCTTTCGATTGTTATACTGACATGAATAAGAAAAGACTGCTAGGCGGAATTTTTATAGCATCTATCATTATTGTTATTGTTATCATAGTTATTGCAGTTTCATACAAGCCAAAGAGAATTGACTTTAAAAAGAAATGCAATACTTGAATACCTAAAGAAAAACCGAGAGGCGAATTCAAGTCAAGCGTTCACAGAGACAAATCAAATCCACTGATATATCAAAGGCCTTTATTCCGTGGAATTATAATCGTCAAAAGAGACTAGAGGTATCTATGTAGACAATAATTCTTGGTTTTATTCAATCATACCAGGAAAAGATAAATTAACTAACGTCAATTTTGTAATTACTGACCAACGGTTTACTTTAAGACTATCTTAGTAATGTAAAATTTTTCCAACTCCGCGTTGTTGAACTGGACTTGATATACCAGATCATATGTTCCTTTTCTTTCCTTTGTAGGTATATCAGCATCAAAAACAAAACACTTCAGATTCAGTTCCTTGCAGTGATCTACGATATTCTCCAAATCATAAACCTTCCCGAATTTAATGGCAGATTGCGAACCTTTATCTTGTCCTTTGTAACAAAAAGGTGAAACATACCATCGGCCTGCTGACCAATTACGGGTGTTACTCCACCAGTTACATGCAAACCTCTTTTCATAACGACCGTCTGTTGTTTCGCATCGGGATTTTTAACAACAACCTCACCTTGATCCCCACCTACTATAGCATAGTCGACGTCAAATTGAAATGCTCTCCCTCCTGCTGTAAAAATAACAGCTTTGTCAGGATTTCCAAATGGAGATGCTCCATAAATAATTTTGTCACTAATGTAAGAAGGGGCTATCATTAAGATTGAAATAACAGCTGGCAATATCATAAAATAACATAACTTTCTTATGGTCAATGACATCGTATATCTGGTTATGTTATAGAGGTAAAAATCGGAATAATTTTCTATTATTTCGTGGACCATTCATGCTCATAAATTTAAGGTATGCTTTATTTGATTGCTTTAGATTAAGGTTTCAAGAATATTATCAGAAATTAGTGCCCTACATGTTTTCTAGTTTTCTTCAATGGGCCCAGGAGTTAACTAGCTACCCAAATCCTTACCGAATGTTAGATCCAGCCAGTCAAAAATTCTCTGATTGGATAAAGACGGAGCTCCACATTGGCAATGTTCTTCTGCTCCTTCTTCTGCTGTAAATAAGATATGTGATTTAGCACAGATGAGTTCGTCATATATTTTTTGTGGTTGACCGGGGAACGAGTCATCTTTTTCTGCCTCGAGAACTAGCGTAGGACATTTAATTTTGTCTGCGATACCCTTCAAGGTAAAGCTAGTACTTTTTTGGATTAGCTCGAAAGGAGTTTTGGATCCTGTAGTCCACATTCCATGCTTCATATTGAATTTCAAGTTCGGATCTGCTTCCATAAGGATCTCAAGAACGGTATTAACTGCCTTTTCATCACCAATTTCAAACGCATTACGCAATGACTGAGGAAATGAAGATTCAAGCGATTGATGTCCGTCGTAAACCCCATTATACAATATACAAGCCGATATTCGATGTTCAAAAGCAGCGGCTCTAGCAGCCAAATATCCTCCCATACTAATACCCATTAAGCATACATGCTTAGGGTCGACTTCCTTTCTTGTTAACGCGAAATCCATCACCGCAGTTACAACATTCTCCCAGTCAAACCTGAATGGTATTTTCTGCTTTCGTATTACTCCACCTTATCCAGGCCCCTCAAAGGCTATACAGTTGTAACCCCTTTGTAATGCTGGAGCTGCTGCAAACGTATATAGTTCCTCTAAAGTAGAATCGAACCCACCGTGCACTATCAAGGTTGGTACAGTCTTGCCATGATTGTCAGCATAAAGGTGACCGGGCAAGGTCGTTCCTTCATATGGTATTTCTATTGATTCAACTGGAGGGGATAAAAGCTCTGAGGCCTGGTTAAAACATTGTTTGCTTTTTCCCCAGGTCTCTAGAATTCTAGGATCTTGGGGATCTACAAGAAGAAATTCTGCAGCTCTGTAATAATTAGAGGCACGAAGATAACTATCTTTGGCACTTACCCTATGACCGGACAATAAAGATTCATTGGCATATTTGTGTACCCGCTGGGCTGTCCTAAGCCATTCAGAACAAGGCTGCTGGTTTTGATCCTATATGCAGTCGAGAGACACTCTCCAATATCTGCACCTCCGTAATACGCCTGACTTATTACTCTAAGCAACTGCAGTGAAAACGTAGGATCTTCAAATACTATCTTCAATGCCCCTATGAATTTAAGTGTGTTAAATAATTTGAATGACAATTTGGTAGATTTGGATAGTTGTTTTAGGAATTTCACCTGTGTCGCAAGGATTTGTTGTCGTGCCCTGAAAGTGACTGTTGCCCGAATTATAATCTACCCCAGTTAGATTTCATAACCCGTTTAACACAAGCGATTACTGCACCGTCTGAGCATTTGGTTGAGTGCTTTGCTGAGCAGCTGGCTCAATAGGTGGTACTGCGGGGGTT
>DASWDL010000210.1:0-8264 GCA_036395315.1 Nitrososphaeraceae archaeon | reverse complement strand
CTTGGGATTTGAAATCACAGACTAGTCTAATTTCTGAGTTTAAAGCCGGACAACCCTTTGTGCCATAATAACTTAGCCACTAGTCATGACAAGTTAAGATTTGAAATCACAGTAAAGCAGCAAAATTATAAGTTACCTATGTGAAGTAAAGAATATATACTAATTTTTAATGATATTATTTAGAAAGTCTACAAAAACAGGGAAGTGAGGAACCTACCCTAACCCCCTCACTTCCTTGCTTGTAGATTGAATCAATACAAAGCTAAGGCAATTAAGTGTTATCTTTGCTTGTCTAGAGTTTATTCTAAAAGTTAAAGTTATCATGGATCAATTAGAACTAAATCACTTAACTCCCAGTAACCAAAGACAAGCTCTAAAGACTTGGCGTGCGCGTACTATTTCAGAAATGCCCAGTCTTTTGATTTATCTTGAACTTCGGTAGATATTATAAATTAGCCATCGATTTTCCATTCCGAACTTCCTATCTCTTGACCTCCGTGTTCGGCGATTACAATTACATTCCAAGAATACCATCAGTTGTTAAAGTACATTGGACTAGTCTAGAACAATAATGTCGGCCAAATTGAAAGTCTGGGTATATTTATCGTACTCATATATTTCATATTCAATATCTGATTGCGGAGAGATTAGTTTTACAGCATTCAAATCCTTCTCTCCGCCAGTTCTATAAAGCATTCTCAATTGTAATAGCTTAAGCAGCCTCTTCACTTATTAAAATTATATTTCAAAAGAAGGCTATCTATCCCCCCTTTTCATCTTGATCCGCACTTTAGACGGGCGATTCCTCTATGTTCATTTCTACAATTCGTACAGAAGTTACTAGATTTGGGTCTGACACTTCTAATTTTTTCAGAGGGATGCTAGGAATAAAAAGAGTTGAATGGGGTGTTGAGAAGGATATCCCACGAATTGTCGAATATGAAGAAGTAAAAGATCTTAGAAAAAGAGCAGCGAAACAGACTTCGTTATCAGATTTTATCTCAATAAATACTGATTAGATTCCATACAATCACAATAAAGTGGCAACTCGCAAACAGACATCTTATCGTAAGGTTTCCTTGCAATTAATGGGAATTAAAGTTCGTTGCACTATAATCTATACTCTGGTAAGCGCGGAACTCTTACCAGGGCTTACCACAAGGCAGAGAGCTGGTGGAGTCCAGGAGACCTTTCGTTACTCCCCAGCAATTCAGGTGTGGTGACAGATGAATGCTGAGTGAATGATATTATTACGCCTAGAGATTGTCCCTCAGTTGTTAGATTAATAAACTTCAATAGGATCAAAATTAGTAGATTATTTGGGTCCTACAGCTACAATAAATCTCCCGCTTCATGGAGGACATGCACCTCCTTACCTTTTCAAAAGGATGGTAAAACTCTCCAATGCGATTTCAAAGGTAATAGTCGACCAGTACGGTGAACATGAATTCCTACGCAGATTGTCCGATCCTCTGTGGTTCCAAGCCTTTGGTTGTGTTCTAGGATTTGATTGGCATTCATCCGGAGTTACGACCGTAGTTACAGGCGTACTGAAACAAGCACTGTCAGTTGATACCCACGGCGTTTGTATTACAGGAGGCAAGGGAAGAAAATCTCGGGAAACTAAAAATGATATACCGAGACTTGCAGAAAGATACTACAATTTATCTTCTGCTAAAGTTGAAGGCTTGTTATATGCAAGTAAAATGGCAGCTAAAGTTGACGGCGCGGCCGTTCAGGATGGTTACTCGTTGTATCACCACGTAATTTTATTTGATAAAGACGGCGATTGGACAGTGGTACAACAGGGCATGAACCCCGACAATATGATGGCAAGGAGGTACCACTGGATTTCTGATTATGTAAAAAGCTTTGTTTCCGAACCCCATGCGGGAATTATATGCGCCTACAAAAATTCTAAAACTTTGAATATGACTTCAACCCAATCCGAGGAAAGCCAAAAGGTATCACTTGAATTAGCAACGGGTAATACTGAAAATTTAAGGTCGTCTATATTGAAAGTAACAAAAAATAGTTTTCAAGGCAAACTGCCAACGCTGGACAGATGGGTAAGTGAAAATGACTACGACCACATTGAACATTACGCGATGCCTCGAAGGTTGAATTGGAATTTATTTAAAAAAGTTTATGACATCCAACCCAGGAATTATGAGCAGCTAATTTCTATCCCCGGGTTTGGACCGGCAGCAGTAAGAGCTTTGTCGCTTATTGGCGAAATAATTTTTGGAACTAAGGCATCATGGGAAGACCCGGTTAAATTTAATTTTGCCCATGGGGGGAAAGACGGAGTTCCATATCCCGTAGCTCGAAAGACCTATGATAAATCTATAAGCTATCTTATGTCTGCCATCGAAGGAGCCGAAATTAAAAGGGAAGAAAGAATTACAGCCTTAAAGAAATTGGCAAATTATTCGACTAAATTATTTCCTCAAATATTGGTAAACTAGATGCTTGATGTGCTGTTAATGGGAGACGGTTAATTTCTCGAAGATATCGCTATTGGTTGAAATTTTATTTTACAATTTTTGCATGAAAAGTTGGCTGCTTTTAAGAGTGACTATCACACTCTCTAAACAATATTAGACCGCCTATCATTTTTGGCCAAAGACCCGAATGCCTGAGTCTTTACCGATTCAGCAGTGTCAGAATCATTAAGAACTAATCCGAGACGATCAATTACCTGCCGAGACTCTAGTCTCTGGTAAATTATTTGTCCTGAGCAGCATAATATGCCTAACAATGAATTAATTCGCCCAGCTGCGATATAATAACATACTATCTGTTCCATAACGCAATTAAGGTATCAATTATGTCAACATATTTGTGCTCACCCTTAATTACCTCCTTAAGTGATTCCAATTCCTCAAGAAAAGGTGAATCGATTACATCGCCGGATTTTACTTGTAATAAAAAACCAGCGTATGAGTCCATTAAGGGATTAAGCTCTGTTTCCGTACTCTCAAGCTTTACAAGTTGATCTAGTAACAAACAGGTTATAAGGTCGGTCTGTTCGACACTTAGGATAACGTTGTATGTGGAAGCGGCAGAAGTGGTAATTTTTGGGGGGTTTTTATTATCTCTATCCTCTTCGGTTCCACTGGGCGGATCTCGTTCGTTAGGTTCAGGCTCAGGAGGCGGTTCGGAATATTCTTCTTCTCTGTTCGAATGGATCATCATTAGTTCCAGATTCGACATGACATATCTTGGTTTGTTACTTGGCATACCTGTCAGCAGTTTTTCCCCAAAATTAGGGGTAACATGCTTATTGGACCCTCATTATTCTGATTCCGTCTATTCCGGTCTATTTCAGTCCGTCTCCACAATTGCGATATATGTGATGATAAGATAGTTTGCAACGATGAGATAGAGAATCAAATTAACACGTTTAATGAAATAGACAATAGTTTCGAATCCGAGTAAGATAAGTAAGAACCCAAGTTATTATTATTCAACCATTATCAGCAAGAGTATCTTATACCGAGTTGGATAAAATGAAGCAATTAATGAAGGTGTCCGGCTTGCATACCGACTTGGCAGACGATAGTACTCACCAGACTCCTTCAATTTTAATCTAGATAATTAGTTAATTAACTCTAATGGTATATTCTACTATCGCTGACTGGCTGCTATCGCTATTTTGACTCGCCCACTAACAGCCATGCCGAAACCGAAATGTTAGCCAGCCAAATCATTATCGCTGATTTCACGAAATAGGTAATTGATTTATACCTTGATTAAATTATTTTAGTACTGGCTGTCTGGGACTAATTTCCCACAATCAGATATTGACAGCCAGTACCCGCCTGAAAAACTGTTCATTGATCGATTGACCGACTATGCGCAAAATACAGTTTTGCATGACCACAAAGTCAACTATAACTATATTTTCGAAGGTGCAGTGCTCGACTGTCCTTGAGTCTCACCGGTATTTCAACGCTATGTCCTCAATAACGTCAGCGACGTCTCGAGATCGGTCAAGGGCTCCTTCTAAGGTGTCATAAATTTCCTTAAATTTTATTATCTCTATGGCATTGTCTGCTTTAAACAGTTCAGCAATTGCAATCCTATAGATTTTATCCCCTTCATGTTCACATTTGCTTATATTTTTAGAATGATCGATCAAACCCGGGTGACTAAGTTTCATTAACTTGGTAACGGCTGCGTAAATTTCCTGAGAAGCTGTTAACAACAATCTAGCAAAGTCCTGCATATAGGATGACGGTTTACGAATCTCAAATAATAGTAGCTTATCGGAAGTGCCGTAAGTGCCGTCAACGACTTGATCAATAGTACTTGTCAGCTCCGAAATATCTTCTTTATCAAGGGGAGTGACAAAAGTCTTATCTATTATCGTAAACAATTTATGGGTAAACTCGTCTCCTTCATGTTCCAGACCTTTTAATATAGTGTTATTTACTTTAAGTGTACTATAATTACTGAAAGTCTCAACCAGAGTCGTCGTAGCCTTGACTAGGTTGCTGGCCTGGTCATCCAATACCTTCATAATTTCACTGTCCTTTGCCCTTACCCAGTTAAACCAACTCCGCGTCATAGTTCATGTTTGTAATTGTCGTCGTCATTATAGAGTCTTTCCCCAAGATAACTGGCGCGGCTGTAGGCCTTCATCAACGAGTCTAAGGGTAATTTACAATGCACCGAGTCTTGTGAGGCTAAACCATTTATTTTTTGAGCACGCACCTTTTTTTCGTCGTAAAGCGAGTATCGGATACATTCCAGGGTATCATTTCCTAGAATGAGTGACAGTCATCCGGGGAGGAACAATCGGCTACGAATTCAACAAATGATCCGTTAAAATATTGAATTTTTAACTGATGACCTAAGTCAAGTGATTCGGTTCACACGGTGGGGATGATCGAACACATTTTGGGCATACACAGATCGACTGAATGATAGAAACAGAGCGAGCCGATCTAAGGCTGGAAGAGTTCTGAGCATTTTTCATACTTCCTTTTTTCTTTAGAAGCTTCTGAGTGGGTCATATTCGTCCCATCGTTCCTTTGATAAGCTCCGGTTCGGACATTGTAATAAGCACTGTTAAAGTTAAGTTGGTATTTCTTGTTTTTTCCCAACATAAACTAGTGCTTCAAATTTTATTTAATGGTATAAATTTTCAAAGTTTAGTGAGGATGTAAATGAGACTCAAATCATGTATACTCACTAATCTAAGGTATGCCTACACTTCCCTTCGCCAAGGAAGTATATCACTATCAAAAATAATATTTTAAAGTTAACTTTAAACTGTATAATCAACGGACTAGGAGGGAAAATTGGTAGTAAAAACCCTCCCCATCCGTTAGGTATTAAGTGCAATCTGAAAAACGCTCAGCCACTTTTAATGATTTGCTTAACTCAGTTAATCAAAACTTCAATGTTCTATTCGGCTCTTTATCAGCGCCTTATATTTGAGTGAGTTCTGCAGACGTGGATAATTTAATCTAATGCATATTTAAGACCAATTTTAAGACTTATTAGAGAATATGTGACTATTTGAACTGTGAATAGTAAAGCAAGTAATGAACTAAATGATAGCGCGATCAGAAAGCTTTTTGAAGGGAAAAATTTTGTCTTCGTTGCTTCGTTGATGGAAGACGGCTCACCTCACGTAACTCCGACCTGGGTTGATATTGAAGATGGCACTATTCTAGTTAATACGGCTATAGGAAGGACCAAGCAAAAGAATATTTCTCGAGATGGCAGAGTAGCATTGGCGATTGCCGATCAGAGCAATCCATATGATATGGTCACAGTGAGGGGAAAGGTAGTTCAACAAATAACTGGTCCTGTTGCGGAAGAACACATTGATAAATTGGCAAAGAAGTATATGGGTAAAGATAAATATCCTGGAAGAGGCCCTGGAGAGAAACGTATTTTGCTAAAGATTAAACCTGAAAAAGTATCCCATATGAAACAATGACTGAGCAATTCCAATGACTAGTTTATGACAGTGAATGCGCAGTATGAATAAGGATTCGACGGGACTGCATGTATCTTAACATCCGCATGACGACTGAAGGACGGACCAAACTTATTGTATATACTAGAAAAGCACTGACCCTCGGTGACGGTAACGAGATCTGGCTCGGGAATAGGTAAAGCGACTGCAATTGAATTTGCGAAGTCAGGGAGACTCTTTCCTCTTCGTACAAAAATTCTATAAACTACTTAAGAATTAGAAGCGACGACAACAAAATGCCCTTACCGCCTTTACTTCGGAATCCACGAAAGTCGCCTAATTAGGCTCAAGTCCGAGTCTGTACGAACAGTCCAGTGTTTGTAAAATGTTATTTTAATCGCGTCTCATGGCCCGGGAAAACCGACATGGCGCATGAGGGAATCTTCGAGTTGACTTCGAATACTTTTAAGTTCGTATATATCACTGATGTAAAAAGAATGGATTCTGCAATAATGACCGAGGCTAACATATTGATTGATATTTCGTTTTCAATAAAACGCCGATATAAAACGAATGTGACTATAATTCCAGTTTCACGAACAGATGAAGTTGCCAATCTATTGATTAAGGGGCCAATAATTATTTTTCAATTTAGTAAGCCTTATCCATATTCTTCAGAGAGAAACATCAATTATACGAAATTTATAATCGAAACCAGACAACATCACGTACTGTTGCAAAGTTTTAAACCCAGCCAGGCCTTCTATATTTTTGTAGCCCTGAATAACATCTCTGAAATCATCTCTAACAGGGAGAATTTTACGAAATACTGCATTGCTCTAGATATATACGATATTCCGATAGATATAGATCTGGATCAGAAAACCAGAGTCCTCCGTATGGTAAAGTCTTCTTTGTCCCCAAAACTTGAGATTTCAAGAAAAAGGAAATATGAGGGTATTGCAAACTTGATGACACTTGAGGAACTATCTGACCATTTTATACATGGTGGGGCCGGAATTGTGACAGGCGGCGGAGCACCAATCACCAGCTTCGTGGACAGTTTTCCGAGTGTAACACACCATATGTATGCTATTCATATGGGAACAGAATCAACCGCCGCGAGCTAATTGGCGTAGACTTGGTTATTCGGGTAGCGGTTTAATCCTATTCAGTCTGCAGATAAGCTAAGAAACAGGGAAGGCTATACTACCGCTATTTACTTGTTAAAAGGGAAACAGGTTTTTCTTGGACTGGTACATTTGTGTCTTGCTTTAACTGAGCAATCATTTCTTCCAAAATTTGAATCAACCGCTTTCTCTGGGCTTTATCCGTCGCGCTCCAGTTTTCTTTTTCTGCTCTTTTGTGAGCCAATTTATATTTGAGGCCAGTCATGGAAGTTGAATAATTGTTAGCATCTAGCTTTTTGACATTCTGGTGCGCCAAAATATACCAGTTATACTCAGTTCCGATCGGCACTCCTGATCCTTCAGGGGCATGCCCCGCTCTCCTTTTAGTAACAGAGTATGAAAATTCCCACTTATCGGGGGTCACTTTTTTCTCCTTCCATTCTCCTTTGTCATAATACCACTTGTGGCTCCTACCTACCTTCATACCAGTATATTGCTTGCCTCCGAATGTCTTGAACTCATTATAAGTTTTAGCACTGTCTTGAGATGATACGTTATTCCTCTTTTGAACGGTCTGTTGTCGCATAACAATAGCTCACCTAAAAAATATTTAACGCTTTAGCACAGATCGCCGTATTATTGTCTTGAAGTTTATTGTCACGAAGGTGTCAATTTTATGGTTACAACGGTATCGGCTAGATCCGGCAAGCCTCAATTATCGCGCACCATTGGCTTAGAAGATATACACATGAGCTGGTCGAACTGATAATGAATTCGCCGAACACTACTAAAATTTGATAGCCTAAACCAGCAAACCTAGTTTTGTGTTCGACTGACACTGTAGACTCTATTGTATTGTAGAGTTACAAACCATTAGGGAAATTACAAAAGTTCGAAAATTAACTTGAAAGATTCATATGATCTGTTGTAAATTTCCTATGACATGAGTTCACAGAATAATGAGCAACTAAAGCAAGCCAATAAAATACAACAAACAGAAACATGTAGGTGTGGATGCGGAAATCCCAACATCGTAATGGTAGATTAGCTGTTTTTATTAATCCCCATCGACCAATTAAAATTTTAAATCCCTTGTTGCCCCGATTTATGATATGAATGAAGGAAAAAGTAAGAAGCCATTTAAAGTTGGTGAATACGAATCCACTAAACACGGTGAAAGTTGTGGGGCCCAAGAAGTC
>DASWDL010000209.1:0-3605 GCA_036395315.1 Nitrososphaeraceae archaeon | reverse complement strand
TATTGGTTAGTTAGATAAACTAGAATTTCAATCCATTATGTAAAACTCCGACAGTAATAGTGCCTATTTGTTCGTACCAGTATATCCAAAATTATTAAAGGAATGAACTCGAATATACGGGTGTCGATGTCTTGGAGCAATTTAGTCAAAGATATTAGCATAATCTCCTCCTATGACGCTGTCCAAGCTTTATCTCTGTTTTTATCTAAAACTCGTTCGACTATAGACATGTATTTTGAACCGGATTTTCATCCTATCTCGGGGAAAGAAGGAATTATTGATAAAATTGAACATTTCCCTAAGAATAGCCTAACTATAAGAGCCATAACTAGTGTAAGAGAGCAAGAGATGTCAAATTATGAAAGAAAGAAATCTCTAGAGATCAGACATATGGAAGAAACTACTGGTAATTATATAATATTCGATCAAAGCAATTACGTTTGTTTTCTATCGAGTGAAAGTGAACCTACACGACTGCTTATTATCAGTAACGATATTTTTGTAAAGTCTCAATTACAACTTTTCTCATTGGCATGGAAGCTATCAAGTACATTAAGAGAACGTAGGACAGAGATAACACAAATTTCCGGAGAATTTACTAGAACTATAACCAATCCTTATCAAATTATTGAAGAGCTCAAGATCTCCATAAAGATGTCTAATGAAGAAATATTTTTGCTATGTTCGACTTCGAATGCATTGTTCATGTTGGATTTAGTCGGGATCCTTTCTTTATTGCAGAAAATTGCCCGTAAGGTGAGTGTGAAGTTAATTGTACATGTAGAAAATAACGATATTAGGGACCAGGTAAAATCATTGTTTAAGGAAAAGTTCCCTGATGTATCTTTTCAACTCATGAGAAAACAGTTGCAGACAAAGATCATAAGTATTGTCCTTGACAGACAGGAATTCATTGCAGTTCATATAAATGATGCAACCAAAGAACTAGAATCCTTTATGCAGTCATGCAGTTACTCTAACAATCAACTGAAACTTAATTCGGCTATCTCACTACTAGAATCGTTGTGGATCCAATCAGGCTTCGACAATCAGAATGTAATTAAGCAGGCGTACTTTCAGATGTTCAAAGGGTTTAAAATTAGAGAAGAAGATTACCAACGCAATTGGTCTTTTGATAAGAGTACCGAAAAGACCGATAACATTTGAAGACAAAGACAAAGTAGGTTAGGTTTCGAGTTTATGGATATCAGAACCAAATGTACCGATCACCATCGCATCTTTTGTACTGCCTACGCAAACGGGCCGACTTTTCTTCTTTTGTAGATTTCTGATACAAAGCGTTCGAGGCCACAATTTGAATTTGAAGACTTAACATGTCGGAAGCAAGATAAAATATACTCCCAGGCTAACTGATAATTAAATCTATTCCAGAACGTCTAGGAAGCTATTTTATTAAAAGTATTATTTAACCATCCGTCAAAGATCAGATAAACTAGCCTTAGACCGAATATGACTGGCAGGTTAATGGGAACACTCATTTGCACAAGAATCCCATCACCAACCCACCCTATCCGTTAACCCGAAAGACTAACGGATATTGAACAGCTAATATCCCACATTGAATAAATAGCTTTCAACAGATTTTTCTATCCGCCGATATTAGCTCCGAGCTTTATAAACAATTTTACATATAATACGATGATCTTGACATACATCGATAGCTTGTATTAGGTCTGTGAGAGCTGCGACTTCTATCTCTATACCATCAACTACGATTCGCAACCGATACCATCATAATCTCCATCAAGATTGTGCGAATCTGGTTGCATTTATGGCGCTGGTCCATCAACTATTATAAATCGCCAATGACGACCTTGTTAAAGAACTGTGTATTGCTTTTGAGTTTATTTAGGGTTACTACTTATCGTTATCGGTTTCTCGAATGTTTGTCCGTTATCGCTGCTCTCTCTAAATAATACTTGTTTTTGTCCAGTGTTTTTATCAATATCTACCCAAGAGATATACACATTGTTTCCCTCGGTAGCCATTCTTGCACCTACTGAGCGTGTATCAGTAGAATTGCTTATGTTAATTGAATCTCCAAATGTCTTTCCACCATCACTACTCTTTGCAAAAGATACTTCCCAATTTCCTGTTGTATTATCCCACCATACTGCATATTCATTATCGCCAGATGCAGATACGATTGTATCTACCGAAATAGTATTAGATGGTGGAGCTTTCAGTATTTTGACTGGCGAATTGCCAACACTCTTTAACGCAACTGCATCGCCAAATGTTTTACCATTATCGTTACTGGCTTTAGAGAATACTTGCCAGTCTCCTGTTTTATTATCCCACCAAGTAACGTAAACGTTACTTCCTTGAGCAGAGACTTGACTATCAGCAGAGCCTCCTTTAGCATTACTCAAGTTAATTTCCTTCTCAAAGTTTTTACCAGCGTCATTACTTGCTGCAAAAAATACTTCGTTATTCCCGGTCTTATTATCCCACCAAGTAAGATAGATATTATTACTAGATACAGCCATTGATGCTCTCGCTCCTGAATATAATATCGTGTTAGAAGTGCCATCTGAGATACGAGCAAGTGTTGATGTCGTAAGGTTGACACTTAATAGTACAGTAAAGCTTACTACCATAATGATACCTATTGCTAGGTTTATTCTTTTCATTATGTGCATTTCAGGATGGTGTTATTTAAGAAATTGCTAAAGAGTATGTCGTGCGTTAGCTTAAAATTCTACATTAGGAAACCCTTTTCCTTTTCTCGACAAATATATAGTAAATTTCCATATATTGAATATGTGCTTCGTATATCTCCATTTTAGCCCAACCATTAAACGGGTTGCCATGATAGAATCTACATGAGTAACGCAAAACTGACAACATTAACAGTCTTGTCCATTGTAATAGTAACTTTAGCATTGGTGTCATCTCCGATCTTGGGTGCAGCCTATGCTTCTCATGACAAAGGAAATCAAAAGTCAAAAGACAAACCGAAAGATGTAAGATGCAACAACGTAGAGATACTTGTCAAATTATCGCACATACCAATGGATACTACGGCACTTGTAAGTAATGCAGACTTGAACGGTAAGAAAATATTAAAGACAGTGCACATAGAGGGAGATAATCAAATAGCGATTCCGTTCCAGTTTAAGAAACTAAATCCATGTCCTGTCGTAGGTGATAGCTTCTCTGGAGATGTAAACGGGACTGCATTTAATGGATAACTGACAAGTCTAAAGAAGCCAAATAAGGTAAGCGTGTCGCCGGCTCAATTTTTCTTTTATAGAAGTCAACTCATGTTCCCTTTTTTTACATCTTCGAACCACTAATGAGCGAGCAAGTTAAAAGACTAAGATTCTAAGATCAGGCTTAGTTCTGGCGTAGTTGCTAACGTCGGTTGTATCGACTCTGATTTCAAATTAATTTCTTCTACAAGCGTCAAAAGGATTTCGTAAATAATTTTACCGAACGGCGTTAAAAGGTACCTTCCTTGACTTCGTCTTAACATACCAGCCTTTACGAATCTGGATATTCTTGAATAACATTCTTTACGGGAAACCTTAGTTCCACTTATAAGTTCTCCAGTCCCAGCTTCCGTTCGCCGTGCTATGGAA
>DASWDL010000208.1:0-2974 GCA_036395315.1 Nitrososphaeraceae archaeon | reverse complement strand
AGCCCTCTGGTAAATTCTCTGCACAGGACCTATGCGGAGATGGTACTTACGCTTATAGCTATATGACTGCCGGGATAAAGTGGAGAACGTTTCCCGTAACCTTCGCAATCGATCCAACAAATAGTCACATGGATGCAACTCTAGCAAAGGGTTCCATCAGAAAAGTGTTTTCCACCTATGATGCACAAATAAATCCGACCATTACCAACTTTAAGGAGGCCGCAACATTTAGTTCAGCTCAAATTAAAATAAGCTGGCGTGCAATGGACGGTCCTTATGGCCAACTAGGATATACAAGCTACTCGTATAGGCTCGACACTAAAGCATTATTATCTGCTACTATTTATTTTGACAGTGGCGATAGGTTCTTCGCTTTCCCAACAGAAAGATGCAGTGCATCAGGGACATATTTTGATCTGCAGAATATTGCTACACATGAAATAGGACATGCGATGAATATGGGCCATGTAAGCGACAGACTTCAGTCTATGTATCCAACATCATATGCTGGTGAGACTTTAAAGAGAAGCTTAGGTAATGGAGACAAGCAGGGAATAAAGTCACTTTACGGCTAGAACTATTCCTCAGAAAATAAGTTAAATCATTAGGGGCCTTACTCAACCGGCGAGGCGGGTTACCAGGCCATCAGAGAATATTTATTGTCCGGCAGACAAAACTTGCAAGTCAACTGTCTCTGATCTCTAACGTAAAAGAACTACATTTCAGTCGTGAATTTTTTAATTTGTGAAGCATAGTATTCCAATACGCTAAGTGTCCTCCTATCATTAATCGCGAATTATTTTACTTAAGGGTGCTCCGTGCTCCTCAACGGCATTGCAATATCCGAAGTACCAGTTAACGCCAGACTGACTTTTTAAAATTAGTTATATCTCTTTCAACTTATTAATCATACAATAAACCTTCGTGTTAAAACCAAACTCCTTAACAAGAAAAGGGTTATAATAATTAAAATGAATAAATTTGTAGTGAACAATAAGAAGCCTGGTCTAGTTTACCTTTGTTCAGTATCTAACATACATAAAGGGAGCTCAAAGGTTTTCTCGTTCTTTGATCAGAAAGGTCTCAAGAGGGAGGTAGCTTTATTCAATTTAAACGGAAATTTTTATGCAATATCTAATGTATGCCAACATAAGGGCGGCCCGCTCAGTCAAGGGATTTTAGAAAAAAATATAGTAACGTGTCCGTGGCATGGATGGAAATATAATGTGCGGACTGGTAAGCCGCCGCATAAAGGAGGAGATAGTGTGGATAGCTTTGAGGTAAAGTCTATCGGGAATAAACTGTACTTAGATCCCATTCCTAAAACCGTAGGCACAAGAGTGTATAAACCGCATAAAGCATATGCCAAATTGCAGGGTTCGGTTAAAGATTACTTATCACATAAGGACAAAGACTCCGTAGTTCAAGTAGATAAAAAAATACATGTCTTGGGTATTTCAACGACTAATACTAATGACAAGATCGCTCCAAGGAAGAGTACCTCAGAAGAATCATTGAAATATGCATTAGACTATGCCAAAAACAAACTTGGTACTGCTTGTCATATGATAAAACTAAGAGATTTGAAGTTTAGGCATTGTGAAGGCTACTATTCTAAAAACGCAAAAGCCTGCATTTTTCCATGTTCAATTTCAGAAATGGATAAAGAAGATCAGATGTTAGAAGTATATGAAAGGATTATACTTTGGTCAGATGTTGTCCTCGTCTCTACACCGATAAGGTGGGGGAATGCAAGCTCCTTATATTATCAAATGGTTCAAAGAATGAATTGTGTGCAAAATCAATCAGTTACTAATCAACAATATCTAATTAGGGACAAGTCGGCAGGTTTTATTATAACTGGAGGTCAGGACAACATTCAACATGTCGCTGGTGAAATGCTAACATTTTGGTCTGAGCTGGGATTTGTGTTTGGCAAATTTCCATTCGTAGGATGGAGTAGAGGATGGTATGCTGAAGACACTGAGAATAATTATAATAATATGATTTCAGCTTACGGGTCAGTAATGAGAGCTGACATTGAACGAACTGTTTTAGGAGCAGTGGAAATATCCAAGCTTGTAAGAGAAAATAAGTACGATGAACGCGTGATGAGAATTTAGTGCTATTTGCCCTTTAGAAATAGTAGCTCGGAAGGTGATAAGCCAGCTCCATATTTGGCTTTCCCTTCCGACAGTCAGTCTTCGGTGAACGGAGCAGAAACCCGAACACCCAGTATTTAGTAATAGCCAATATCGTTTAAAGGGATTATAAGTTATAGATCGATTATTGTAAAACGGCTAATAGATATCTAACTGGCAAACTCTTCCATTTCAATCTGATGGATAACTGAAATGTCAGCATAGTATGGAATATTCAAACTAGACTTCTAATGGTTAACCAACCTCAATGTAAATTTAAGTTTCGGTATGAATGTGGATTGGCATCAAATGTTTCCTTATTATATTTACGAACTCATCAATATGAATTGGCTTTCTAACAAATTCATCCATTCGAACCTTTTTCAGCTTATTGTCATACATTTCAAATGCAGACATACTAATGATCTTGATTTCCTTGTCCATTGGATTAACTAGTTTTGCCAATTGAAATCCATCAATTGCAGGCATCCTAACATCGGTTAAAATTAACAGGAACTCCTGATGGTGACTGTACAAATAGCTAACTGCTTTTAATGGATCGTCAAACCCTATTGCTTCAAAACCATGATATTTTAGTGCATCACAAAACAATTCCATCAAATCGTGCTCGTCATCCACAATACCGATGTATCGTCTGGGTGCCCATCAAACTGAACATGCTGAACAATCCCTTTGTGTCCTCGGCATCTTCATGGGCTGGCTTTTTTCGTTCTGTTTTTAATCTCAGGACCATAATTGTACATAGAAAATATAGGCATCGGTGCTTAAAAATCGTACGGTAAAGTGCTTGATGAGTCAAGCAAGCAGACATA
>DASWDL010000207.1:0-3546 GCA_036395315.1 Nitrososphaeraceae archaeon | reverse complement strand
CCAGGTAGGGGCTACACGCGCCGTTGCTGTTAAACCATATTTTCCGCCAAATAGTATACTAGCACTACCTATACCAGCGGATAGTATGGCAACCAATCTACCTTCATTTAAAAATACACAGGAGGTGACAGAAAAAGTTTGAGTTCCCAGATATCAGAAGAGACACAGACAATATTCCAGCAAATAGAAGAGGAAAGACAGCGACAAGGCAGATTCATTAAATTACAAAGTGGCGAGACTAGAACACTGCAATTTAATCCTAACAAGGTACAATTAACAGAAGACGAGTTCGAAGGTAAGAGGTTCAAGCGAGTACATTACGCAGTAATAGATTCTAAACTAGCGATGGAAGGCGAGAAGATACTCCCAATGTCGTTAACTAACGCCATAAGTATTAACGCATTACTAAAGAAAGGTTTGAACCTATTGGAAGTGAAGAGGATAGGCGCAGACAGGAATACAAGGTCTAACCTTCCTTATTATCTACCTTTTTATTCTTGAGGTAAATCTCCAAATACCCACAATTTTCGCAGATAACCGCGTCATAATGCGCGTATCTCTTAAATAACTCAGGCAGCGGCATCTTTAGGGCACCAAATAATGCGTCTTCTGGAATTTCAGATCGTTGGAGGCTCAGAGTACCACCGCACTTTTTACATTCTCCTTCAATTCTGATTATTTGTGAGTCTGACATTGATTTTATAGACGGGCTGCTACCATTGAATTTAAACTTTAGGGTTTCATTATAAATTTATAATAAAACTCCAAGTTAATGATACTAAAAAGAAAATAAAATAAAAAAGAACAATGTTACTATAGGATAGCAACGTGGTAAAGTACCGTTTTGCGTTGCTTCACTTTACCAATATTATATACATATTTAACTTTTTCCTAGAGTAAAAAATCAAGCAAAACCAAATCCTAGTTTCATTATAAATTTATAAATAAACCTAGGTTTCCACTCCATTCATTCTACTAGTTCTTGGATATTATCGAGTTTAATGCTTGCACTTTAGCAACTACATAACAACATCTTGACATTTTTCAGGTTTGAGAAGATTTTCAGGGATTGGGTCCATTCTATAAATCAGATCAGTTACACGATCATAGGTTTCTGAATGGTTTAGTAATGTGTAAATTAATTCGCCAACCAAGGACCGTAAATCCTGAACAAATGCATCTTCAATATAAGTGAGACCACCGTGCACGACCTGGTTTCTGGTTGTATAATACTTCCGTATAGTGCAATATTTCTTGATTTTTTGATCTTCGGTCCAGGTTTGCCCCATTATTGTCACATACCTTGAAGCGACGGTCTCCGTTTTCTCTCGACTATCTTGTGCGAGTAATGTATCCAGACCTATAGCATATTTTATTAGTTTGTCGTGAGCGGCAGTTTCTTTCTCAGCATTTCCAATCCAATAGATTGCGCTCAATATATCGCCCTGCATTGGGCTTAACTCTTCCGTTGGTTTGGTTAGCAACTTGCTTATTGCCTCAATCTTTCTTTCCTTTAGTTTGACAACCAAATCACTATCTATAATGTCATCGGGATAATCAGGATCCTGATGATATAGGAATCCTGACATACTTCTAAACCGATTATGTGTTAGGTCAAAACCTACCAGGGTTCTAGTATCATTCTTAAATTCTTCACCCTTTATCAAGGCACGAACACCCCATGCATAGAATCTCAAAACATTTAGCGCTTGTTCTGCTGCCTGAAGAGAGATTTGTTCTGCCTTGTCGAAGTCATTTGCGTTAACCCGTACTATTGCTAGGGTCGGATGCCTGGAATCACCTTGTAGTCGATCAACAATACTTTGAGGATCTTCATTATTGCCTAGTACACTGCGTAGATTGTATGTGGAAGCAAGTCGGAGAACCTTGTCTTCTGTTATATTCGCAATGGTAGCATTTCCAATCACAAGATCAACTTCTTTTTTGATGTTGACAAGAGGGATCAAAAATAAAAAATCAGACATCCTAATGTTCCGAATTTCTGCTAATAATTTCCTAACTTTCTTGTATAAATCCCCCATCGTATTATTACGTCTATAATCATAAGTTAGATCAACTAGAAATTTGAGGACCATTCTTGTTAAAAATTCATCTAAAACGATCCCATTCTTGACCCTGACCCGTTTCTTCAATAACTTCATGATATCTTTGAAGGTATCCTCGACAAGTTTTGGTATGGCCGCTGACATTTCCGGATAAAAAAGAATGTTGAAATATTTTTCCTTATGATTCGGGTCAAAGTCTATCTCTATGCAAACCGCAACGGACTTAATCAATTGCACCAGGGTATCAATCTCTTTCAATTGAATGACAATTTTAAGATGAAGTTAAATACTTGATCCCCGTCCCTAGACAACAAAAACCAAAAAGATTTGAAACAAAAATTGTTGGCTAGTTACCGTTGCCTCATTACCGTTAAAGGTAGGTTCAAACACTCCCTTTCTACACTTTTTACATTTCACTCTTAGATCCATTCCGCACAAATAATAAAGTGGACCAAAGAACGTCAAAGAGAATATGCGAAGCAATATCACCAGTTAAACAAGGACAAGATAAAGGCCCGCTATCTGAAGAACAGGCAGCATTTCTTAGAATACAAAAAGGAGTATTACAAAAGAAACAGGGACTATATGCTGCTTAAGCAAAGGATAAGATACCGGATGCGAAATCATACATCGGTAGTATAGTATACAATATATTCATACATTGCTAATCTATTTATAGTATACGATATATTGGAATGTTATTGCCATATTTAGACAGCAAGATCGAGAAGCACAAACCTAAGTGTAGCAATCCGGTAGGTAAGCGACTCTACATAAGGGATTATGATGACAAGGGAAAACAGCAGTTCGCTCCCTGGGGCCTAACATGCACAACCTGCGGCGTCGTTGTCAAACAGAAATATCAACAGAATTTAACTGCTGAACAAAGGCGCAAGAAAGAACATTACGATAAAGAACTCTATGAACATATGGAGCAGCGCAAAATTAGGGATAAACTCAAACGGCTGCTTAGACGTAGAATGGGGCCAGATCCTATTACCCCAAAAGAGAGCGGCCTTCGGCGGAGGATAGAAGGTTACAATCGATTGTATTCTTACCCTGACAAATTGGCGAATCTTATTAAGTGGAATCCCGAATTGCCCGTAAAGTTCCTAAATATGGAACCAAGGGCAACACTGGAACAACTCACGCAAATCATTGAGTCCTCACCGTTGGGGAGATACAACAACGGATCCGATATTTTCAGAACTAGAAATCTTGCGCCCGACTCAGACAAACCAGGTTACCTAAAATATGATACGAGTCATTGGAGACCGGATCCGGATAATCCTGGCAAGATGAAATACAATCAAGATAAGGATTTTGTAAATGATCATGATAAAGCGATAATCGAGGAAGCACAAACACGTCGTAAAATAATGGAAGAAATTCTCAAGGCAAGGGGCATAAAAATAGTAGACCTTTTGTGGAAGAACCAGAAAATAATAAGACCTATGATGAATTGTTAAAAGAGATTAAG